>JBBEDG010000176.1:0-17694 GCA_040881405.1 Flavobacteriales bacterium
CAAAACAACCCTTTGCATGAACCTCCGGGTCTCGTCCCAAACCTGCACCACATAGGGGCCTGGAGCCACATCCAACAATACGGCACTACGTAGTCGGCCCGAGGCCACGGGTTCCTGGCGCTCGTACACAGTACGTCCGCTCATGTCGGTGATACGCAGTCCAGCGCTGTTCCCAACAAGGCCCGCGGCCTCCACGGTGAACACACCATCGCTGGGCACCGGGTACACCAACATGCCACCACCAGCGGCCTCCAGCTCAGCGATACCAACTGTGCTGTATGTGTAGGTGACCGTGATCTCGCAGTCGTTGGCGGCTTGTACCACCACCGTATAAATGCCATCGGGGCCAGCGGTGATGGATGGCCCGTTGCCTCCGGGCAGCGCAGAGCCACCATAGCTCCATACGTAGCTATCGAAACCAGCGGGTACCGAAAGGAGAGCTCCAGCCTGGGAGATGGCGAATTGCGGACAAATAACCACGGGTGCGCTTTCCGCCGTACAGCCGAATCCGTTGGTCGCCACGGCCACCCAAATGCCAGGCCCTGTGGGCACAACACAAGGACCGAAAGCATCCGGGACGGTGTCCCCATCAAGGAACCAGATGTAGCCCGCGAGATCGGCATCGGCCACACAGAGCTGGCCGTTGGGCTGCTGCTCCACGATAACCTCCGGCAGTTCGAACACGGTGACCACGTCCGTATCGTTGAAGGTTTGCAGAGCCACCAGATCGATGGCCAGCACCCCATTGGTACCACCGGCCACATTGAAGGCATAGCTTGCTCCCGGGGCAAGTGCGACGTTGTAGGTGCCAAGGTTGTCGTTCTGGCTCACAACATCCTCATCCCATACGGTTATGGCATAGGGCGGATCCTGCAAGGCGATGTTCAAATTGGACCATGCTGTGCTGGTTACACCATCGATGGTGTTGCTTGTGAATACCGGGCCATTGGCGTTGCTGAGCACAAAGTAGAGATCGGGACAGGTTCCGATGATAGGGGTTCCACAGTTGCAGAAGGTCTCCTCCACGTCGCCACACCAGTTGCCGTTCACCCCGCTCACTGTAACGGTATTCAGCACGTAGCCCTGGATGATCGTCTCCAGGCTGATCGAATAGCTGCCGGGTTCATCGTAGACCTGTGTAGGTGGCTGCGCCTGGGTGCTTGTTGCTCCATTGCCGAAGTCCCAGCTCCACGACATGGGTGCCGGGCTTGCATCGATCAGCGCATCGAAATCCACTTCCACGGAACCGCAACCCGAGCTGGGGGTGAAGGAAAAACTAGTGTTGGACCCACTACCCGGCAGCACCACCAGCGGAATGGCGAACTGTTCAGGAGCATCGACATTGACCCCAGCGAAAGTGACCCCGGCGAGGATGCTTATGGTGATGTCGAAGGTGCCAGGACCAATTGGAGTGCCGCAGATACGGGCACAACCATACTGGTTCTGCTGGGGGAAATAGATGCCATCGGTAGAACTTGTCTCCAAGGAAAGGCCGAAAGGCAGACCCGTCACACTCGTTATGGTCATTTGCTGGAACGTGACGTCGAAACCAGTACCCGGGTCCGTGAACTGGGTGGGCAACCAGAACGTGATGTCCGTTTCATAGTACTCTCCGGCCGTGGCTTCGGGCGGTTGTGCCGGACATAGCGTGGGATAGGCCGGGGTGGCCATGCACGTTACATCCGCAACACAGTTCGGGCACTGCGCTTGGGAGTATGGAACGGCCAGGAGCGTGAAGGCCAAGGGAAGGAAGAGTAAGCGTAAGGATGGCTTCATGGTGCGGATGATGATCTGAGCGCTAGAAAGATATGCTCAGAAGTGATCCGCAGCCTTTCCGGACCGGAAACCGACCACTGTGATCTTTGCGACGCTGAACTGCTTCGGAACCAAGGTGACCCATCTTTGTTCTATTGACCACTAGCTAACCAACCTTCAAGATACAACCCTTTCAGCATGCGCTACCGTCGCCTCGGCACCTCCGGCCTTCAAGTCTCCGAACTCTCCCTCGGCTCCTGGCTCACCTTCGGCAAACAGATCACCGACGCCACAGCGGAGAAGCTGATGAAGACCGCCTACGATGGTGGCATCAACTTCTTCGACAATGCCGAGATCTACGCGCGCGGTGAGAGTGAAAAGGTGATGGGCAAGATCCTGAAGAAGAACAAATGGTCGCGCGATACCTGGATCGTCAGCAGCAAAGTGTATTTCGGTACCGGAGGTAAGCTGCCCACCCAGGTGGGCTTACACCGAAAGCACGTGGTGGAAGCCTGCAACGAAGCCCTGAAGCGCCTGCAGGTGGACTACCTGGACCTCTACTTCTGCCACCGGCCGGACAAGAACACACCGATCGAGGAGACCGTATGGACCATGCACCAGCTGATCATGAGCGGCAAGATCCTTTACTTGGGCACCAGTGAGTGGAGCGCGCAAGAGATCATGGAAGCACACATGATCGCAAAGCAGCACCACCTCATCGGCCCAGTGATGGAGCAGCCGCAGTACAACATGTTCCACCGCGAGAAAGTGGAAGTGGAGTTCGGGCAGGTATACAAGACCGTAGGTTTGGGCACCACCATATGGAGCCCTCTGGCCAGCGGTATCCTCACCGGCAAGCACCGCGACATCAAGGCAGCGAAAGGCACACGCCTTACCATGGAGGGCCTCGACTGGCTGCGCGAACGTGAGCTCACCCCCGAGCGCCTCAAGACCGTGGAGAAGCTGAACAAGATCGCCGATGGTCTCGACCTCTCGCTTCCCGTGATGGCCTTGGCCTGGTGCCTAAAGAACCCGAACGTGAGCACGGTGATCCTGGGTGCCAGCAAAGAGGCCCAGCTGAAGGAGAACCTGAAGGCTTCCGACGCTCAGGATATGCTAACACCTACCGTGATGGAGAAGATCGAGAAGGTGTTGGGAAATGCGCCGGTGAAGCCGCAGTGGTGACAAGCGTCCCGCTTGTCGCACGAGCACCGGCCCACACTCTTTTGTTTTCGTCGTTCGGGCCACCCAGATCGAAGAAGGACTCTGCGGATCGAATAGATGTCGCTGTATGAATTCGAAATGGTCGAATATCAGATCCTAACGGCCTTTCGAAGGGAGGAGTTGAGTCACCCAAATTTTGAACTCAGGACAAGCGTCCAGCTTGTCACCACTGCGGCTTTAGCGGAGCGATCCTGAGTGACGTGCCATTCTTTCTTATTCGAACCAACACATTTCTTGGCACTCCCCAATGGCGCTCACCTACATCGGCGCAGCCCCCGCCTTGTATACGAACATCATCCAACCGATGAAGAGCAAAGCCAAGGCTATTGCCAAGATGCGGTAGAGCATAGGAATGCGTGCGGGTTTCTTGCTGCCCATGGGGTGTGTTATGGGAACAAGTTAGGTTGTGGAGGGACCAGTGATGAAAGCGGATGTCGTTAAACGCACTCACACAAAACGCCTTAGCACCACCTCCACCTGCTGCACATAGTTTCCACCAAAAAGATTCACATGGACCAACTGCGGATACAAGTTGCACAGGTCCACGCGTTCCTCCCAGCCTTGCTCCAGCGGCCACTCATCATTGTAGGCCGTGTATAGCGCCGCATCGAAACCGCCGAAAAGTTTCGTCATGGCCAGGTCCATTTCGCGGTGCCCGTAGTACACGGCAGGATCGATCAGCACGGGTTTCCCTTGTGCATCGCACAAAAAGTTGCCGCTCCAAAGGTCACCGTGCAGCAGAGCGGGTGGCTCCACAGGGAATAGCTTGTCCAATTTGTGGAATAGCCGCTCGAAACGGAAGGCCATACCGGCCTCCACCCTTCTGCGGTCTCTGGCCATTTTCAACTGCGGCTCCAAGCGTTGGTGGATGAAGAAGGAAGCCCAGTTGCGCTCTGGGGTGTTGCGTTGAACCAAGTTGCCGATGTAGTTATCGCTCTCCAGGCCGAAGTGCTTCGCTGTATGCCGGTGGAGTTGCGCCAAACCTCGGCCGAAGTCCTCCCAGAACTCTTGGCTCTTGATGCCTTCTTCGACCCATTCCAGCAGCAGGTAACTGTCGTCATGGTCCTCGCCATGGGCGATCACTTCCGGCACACGCACCGGCCCTACGGCCCGCAAACGCTGGAGCCCATCGGCCTCTGCCTCGAACATCGACGGGAAGCGGTCGGCCCTGTTCGTCTTGAGGAAGAAGCGCCCGGCGTCGGTCTCCAAGCGCCAAGCATCGTTCATGGAACCTCCGTCCACGGGGCAGGCCTCCTCAATGTCCACGGGCTCGCCGATATGGAACGTGAGACGCTCGGTGAGTTGTTCGACGAGGGAGCCTGGGAGTGGCATGGTGCAAAGTTGCGTTGGATATTCCGCCAAGAGCTACATTTGCACTCCCGCAGCCAAGGCATCGGGTTGAAATAATGGGGGATTAGCTCAGCTGGCTAGAGCGCTTGCATGGCATGCAAGAGGTCACCGGTTCGACTCCGGTATTCTCCACCAAGGGCGGTTCGCAAGAGCCGCCCTTTTTCATTGCACCATACTGGCGGGAGCGTCCGGCCCATAGGTAGGAATGCTCTAGTCAGAAACAAGAAGGTGGGACTGACGATCGTTCGCACGTGATACCTTCCCTTCACACATCTTGTGCCCATGGACCATTCCAACCACCACGACCTGTCCCGCATCGGGGCGATCCTGCACCCGACCGACCTGTCCATAGCCAGTCGCACAGCGTTCCGGCATGCATTGAAGCTTGCCCTGGTGAACAAAGCGAAACTCACCATCCTGCACGTTACGGGCGAAGACCAGGACGAGGAGGACTGGGGCGCCTTCCCGGGGGTGCGTGACCATTTGGAGCGTTGGGGGCTGTTGCCCAATGCCGCCACCATGGACGACCTATCCAATGCTGGTCTGCGCATCCGCAAAGTGAGCGCACAAGGCAGCGACCCCGTGGCTGTTTGCTTGGACCATTTGGAGCGCCATTCGGCGGATCTGCTGGTGATGGCCACCAGCCAACGCGAAGGGCCATTTGGCTGGCCCCACAGTTCGGTGGCCGAGAGGATGGCACGGGCCAGCGGACGACCCAGCCTACTCATACCCCACAACAGCGAAGGACTGGTGCTGGCCGATGGTACAACGAACCTTTCCGGAGTGCTGGTTCCTGTGGCCAGGAACCCTTCACCCAAGGCCGCTATTCGCGCAGCGACCAGCCTTTGCGGCATGCTGGGCCAGGGTGCCGTTTCGCTTGCTTTGTTCCATGCCGGGCGTCGTGAGGATATGCCCGATGTGTTGCCGACCAGCACACCAGAGCTACGTTGGCGCGAGCACGTGGTGCAGGCCGATGTGGTGGAAGGCATTGTTGAAGCAGCACGCTCACAGGACTTGGTGGTCATGAGCACCCATGGACGCAAAGGCCCTTGGGATAACCTGCTGGGTAGTACGACGGAACGTGTGCTTCGCCGCATACAATGCCCACTGTTGGCCATACCGGTACAAGGGCATTGAAGATCCGGGCCCTACTCTTTTTGCCCCTTCACTTTCGCCAACAAGTAGGCACGGGTAGCGGCTTGTGAATGGACCGGCCTTTCACCCTGCACCGGCAATAGGTAGGGGTTGGTCTGCCGCACATCGATCAGGCGCGCTTTCGTACGGTCGCTCCATTGGATCTCCAGGATGTCCAGGACCACCTGCTTCAATGCTTGGTCCAGGATCGGGAAGGCCACTTCGATCCGGCGGTCCAGGTTGCGACCCATCCAATCTGCGCTGGAGAGGTACACCAAGGTCTTGCCGTTGTTGCCGAACACATAGGCTCGCGTGTGCTCCAAGTAACGGTCCACTATGCTTATGGCGGTAATGTTCTCGCTCATGCCCTTCACGCCGGGCACCAGGCAACAGATGCCACGTACGATGATCCGCACTTCGACCCCCGCGTTGCTTGCGTCGTAAAGCTTGCGGATCATGGCACGATCCTCAAGACTGTTCATCTTCAACATCATCCTGGCGGGCCGTCCGCTCAGCGCGAGTTCTATCTCCTTGTCGATCAACTGTTCCAGTCGAGTTCGCAGGGTCGATGGTGCGACCATAAGATGTTCATGGGAGGGACGATGACGCCTATCGCGCAGGTGAGCGAACACCTCCTCCACTTCGCGGGTGATGGATTCCCGTGCCGTGAGCAGTGCCGAGTCCACGTAGAGTTGCGAGGTGCGTTCGTTGAAATTGCCTGTTCCCAGATAGGCGTAGCGTTTGATGCGCCCACGCTCCATGCGTTCCACGAGGCAAAGCTTGCAATGCACCTTCAGCCGCTCGTAGCTGTACAGCACATGGGCCCCCGCTTTCTCCAACCGTTCGCCCCAATACAGGTTGGAGGTCTCATCGAAGCGGGCCTGGACTTCCACGAAGACCGTTACCCGTTTGCCGTGTTCCAAGGCCTTCAGCAGAGCATTGCACACGGCCGAGCCGTCGGCAACGCGGTACAAGGTGATGGCGATGTGCGAGACGGCTGCATCCACAGCGGCTTGTTCCAACCACCGCACCAACGCACCGAAATCGTGGTAGGGAAAATGCAGCAAGCGATCGCGCGCGGCAATGGTGCGGAATGCGTTACCGCCGTTGGCGAAGGCCGGGTGATCGACAGAAGGCCAAGGCGCATCGCGCAGATGGGCATGGCCGACCACGGGTAACTTCATCAGGTCGCTGAAGTTGTGGTAGCGTCCACCCGCCACCACATCCTGTTTGGCCAGTCCGAGCAATGTGCGCAAGGCACGAAGCGTGGCAGGAGGCATAGCATTGTCGTATAGAAAGCGGGATGGCACTCCGGTGCGGCGCTTCTTCAGGCTCTTGCGCACTTTGTCCTTCACGTTTCCGCCGAACTCCTCATCGAGGTACAATTCCGCATCGCGAGAGAGCTTTATGGCATGACAACCCAAGACCTTGTGGCCCGCGAAGATGCCAGGCAGGCAAAAGCGGATTACATCGTCCAGAAAGACCACATCGGTGGAACCTTCCTTGCTGCGTGGCAGACGCAGGAAACGACCTGCCTCCTCAGCGGGAATGTTGAGCAGCACCAGCTTGTTCTTGCTATGCCCGTTCTGCCGAAGCTGAACCACGAAGTAGAGTTTGCGATCCTCGATGAACGGAGCATTTCCTTCACGCACCGAAGCGGTGTTCAGCAGCGCGGCGATGCGATCGGTGAAGTAGGTGCGGACCGCCTTGCGTTGCGGACCATCGAGCTGGGTCTCGCGCAGGATACGTATGCCCTGTTCTGCCAATGCCGGCAGCAAAGTACCTCTGTACAATGCACCGAACTCCTTCTGTTGCTCCAGCGCTTTTCGGTTCAACCGCTCCACCAGTTTCTCCGGAGGCACTTCCAGCGCAACACGCGCCACCTTGTTCAACTTGCCCAAGCTACGCAGGGAGGCCACCCGCACGCGGTAGAACTCATCCAGGTTGTTGGAATAGATGGCCAGGAACTTCAAGCGTTCCAGCAGGGGGACATCAGGGGACCATGCCTCTTGCAACACACGCTCATTGAACGATAACCAGCTCATGTCGCGATCCATGAAGCGTTCCTTGGCCCGCTTGGGCTTCAGCTTACGTTCCGGCAAGGCCGAACGCTTGCGCAGGTCCTGCAGGTTGATGCGCTTTTGGGCGCCATAGCGGCGCTGCGCATAAGCAGTGTGGAAACGGTGCCCGGTGAGGTAGGCCAGGTTCTCGACATTCCACGAACGGGGATCGATGGGCGCGCTGCGAACCACCTCGAGTTCCCGGCGCAGCAGTTCACTTCTTGCATGGAAATCGGCCTGCCCCGCCTTATTCGAATCCGCATCGCGCAGCACCATCTGCAAGGTGCTGCGCGGTTTGGCTCCGAAGCGGGTGGACATGATGAGCGAGCGCACGCGACCAATGTCGCGAGCGGAAACCTTGTGCTTGTTGAGGAAAGCCTCCGCCAAGCGCGCGCTATGCTCCTCGTGCCCGGAATATTTCAGGGCATAACCCGCATCGTGGAACAAGGCCGCCATCTCCACCAGAACGATATCGGCCGGTTTCAGTTTCATGGCCTGCGCAATGGCCACGGCCACGCGTGCAACTCCTAGCGTATGCTCCAGGTCATGGAAGAACATGTGCGCTGGCATGCGCCGGACGAACCATCGCCTCACATGCAAATGTGCCCTTTCCAGCAGCTGCTCGTCCATCCTGTTCCGATCAGGCGACGAAGGTAGCGGCATGCCAATGTGCGCACGATACCACAGCAAGGCTTCTATCTTTGGCTACACCTGCGCATGGACGCCGCACCGCTGTACTCACTGTACGATGCCTTCGCAGGCGATCGCCACACCTTCCTCTATTGCGGGCAGTTCCTGGACGCGCACACTGCACGGCTCATAACCCTTGGAGAGGCCGTTGTGGGCGACAAAGAGACCGAACGATCCTTTCGCGCACGGCTCGCCTTCGTTCTCGTGGAGGCCTACCAGAACGTGATCCGGCATCGGCCACCCACCTCCAGCGGGCGGGTATCCGATGGTATGGGTTGCCTGCTCTTGCTACGCAGTGCGCCGGGGCTCAACGAAGTGACCACCATGAACCCGGTACTGCGGAGTGATGTGCAAGCGCTGGTGAACGATCTGGAAGGTCTTGGTGCTTTGGATCGCGACCAGCTCAAGAGCCGCTATTTGGCGACCTTGCAACGCGAAGGTCGTACCCGGCGCGGTGGGGCCGGCCTTGGCCTGATCGAGATGGCACGGCGATCGGGCAATGTACTTCGCCACGGCTTCGCGGAGATCGATGCGGAACACCTGCGTTTCACCCTGAGCCTGGATATCGATCCCGCCTCACTGGGGTCGAGCACTGCCGATGAATTGCGGCGCTGGTACTCAGAAGCCCAGCAAGCCGGACTCACACTCCTGTGCAAAGGCTTGGACAACCAGGCCGTGGAAGCGTCGCTACTTCGTATCATCGAGCAAGAAACGGCGGACGACCCCGATCTAGCGGGCCGGAGCGTACCCCTGGCGCATGCCGGTCTGGAATTCCTTCGCTCGTGCAATAAGGAAGCAGGCCAAAGCGCCCTTGCGTTGCTCCAAGCGGAAGGGCGAACTGCCATCGCCCTCATTGCAGAGGTTCCATTGGACGATGCTGTGAAAATAACGACCGTGCTACGTGGCACTGAGCCTCGTCCGCGCAACGTCACGCCCTTGCAGCTCGCAGCTATCGAGCTGGCAGGCCGCGCCGGAGCCCTATTGCAAACACAAGTGGAACCCGCCACTAATGGAATGGCCCGGCTCCTGATAACCCTGCCGGTGGCCGTACCGTAGACTGGGTCCTCCATACCGTTCGTCGATCAGTGGCCTTTAGCGCGCAACGATCGGCATGGCTTTGGAGTTCATAGGTGACAAACCTGCACACCATGGCCACCTACATCATCCAACTATCCCGACGCTTCTCCGCACTGGAGCGTTGGTTCGATCGACATTTCGGTTGGTTCTTCACTAACGGCATGAAGGAACAGCAGCAGGCGGAGCGGGCCGGGACTAAAGCCTAATGCAAACGTTCTTCGCCTCGGTGAAGAAGCGCAAGGCATCCACTCCACCCTCGCGGCCCACACCGCTCTGTTTCATACCGCCGAAGGGTGTGCGCAGATCACGGATCATCCAGCAGTTCACCCACACGATGCCGGCTTGTAGCGCACGAGCCATACGGTGACTGCGTTTCACATCACGGGTCCAAAGCACGGCAGCCAAGCCGTAGGGTGTATTGTTCGCCAAGGCCAGCGCGTGCTCCTCGTCATCGAAGGGCTGCAGTGTCACCACCGGGCCGAAGATCTCTTCTTGATTCGTGCGGCATGCGGCATCGAGTCCTTCGATCACCGTGGGTGCCAGGTACCATCCGTCCTTCAGCGGACCGTCCAGCACCACGCGCGAACCACCGCAGAGGATGCTTCCGCCCTCCTCCTTCGCAAGCTCGATGTAGCTCAACACCTTCTCCATGTGGTCCTTGGAGACCACCGCACCCAGGTCGCTCGTTGCATCGTCCGGATCGCCCACACGAAGCGCTCTTACGCGTTCCACGAAGGCTTCCTTGAAACGGTCGTAGATGCTGCGCTGGATGAGGATGCGCGAACCGCACAAACAGATCTGGCCTTGGTTGGTGAAGCTGCTGCGCACCGTGGTGGCCAGCATGTCCTCGAAATCGCAATCGGCGAAGATCACCACGGGGTTCTTGCCGCCCAGCTCAAGGCTCAGCTTCTTGAACATGGGTGCCGCTACGCGCGCGATCTCGGCCCCGGTGCGCGTGCCACCGGTGAAGGAGATCGCGGTGATCCGCGGATGCGCAGTTATCGCAGCACCCACCTTGGGCCCCAGGCCATGCACAATGTTGAGCACTCCCGGTGGCATGCCTGCTTCCTCACACAGTGCGCTCATGCGGAAGGCCGTCATGGGCGTTACCTCGCTCGGCTTGGCCACCACGCAATTGCCCGCAGCAAGCGCGGGCGCGATCTTCCAGGTGAAGAGGTACAGCGGCAGGTTCCACGGACTGATGCAACCCACCACGCCGATCGGCTGGCGGTCGGTATAATTCACGGCCACATCGTCCATAAGGTGCGCCTCGCTGGGGAAGTGCAGGATGGCCGTGGCGAAGAACTTGAAATTCGCCACCGCACGCGGGATATCCACCTTGCGAGCCAGCGATAAGGGCTTACCGTTATCGCGCGATTCATCCTTGGCGAAAAGCTCCATATCGCGTTCGATCAGCTCGGCCAGTTTCAGCAGTATGGTGCTGCGCCCTTCGCGGCCCATGGCGTTCCACTTCGGAAAGGCCCGTTCGGCAGCTTGAACGGCAGCCTGAACATCGCGTTCGTCGCTATCCGGCAAGTGTGCGTAAACAGCGCCGGTGGCTGGTGCATGCACATCAAGCCAGGCGCCGCTTTCGGCCGGGCGTAAGGTGCCATCGATCAGGTTCTGTATGCGTTCCATGGTGAGTGGCGAAGATATTGCCACCGAACCGACCAAGCGCTCGGGAGAACAGCGATAGTAGCGCGCAGCAACTGATCGCACCTGACCGACTTTTCGGAAGATGTGGGCCAGAAAATGCACGATGTCTTTCAGATCACCCCTACCAACAAAGCCCCCGCAATTCCCAGCAGCAGCACCCCCACCACCACCTGCACAGCGCGGAAGGTGATCTTGGGTATCAAGCGTTTACCCCACCAAGCACCCAGGAAGGAGGCCAACACTGTGGTCGTAAGCAGTAGGGCTTGGTCCTCCACAAGCCCTTCCGGCATGCGACCCAAATACACGGGTATGCGGGTAAGGTCCACCAGCACGGCGATGGCGGTACCCGTAGCGATGAAGGCCTCCTTGCCCAGGCCGCTGCGTAAGAGGAAGATACTGCGAAGTGCGCCTTGGTGGCCGCTTAGTCCGCCGAAGAAGCCGCTGAGCGCACCGCCCGGTACGAGCCACCTGGGCGGCAGCGACCACTTCTTCGCGTTGGGCAAGAGTTCGATGATGGCGAAGACCGCCATGAGCAGGGCGATCACCGCTTGTGTCGTGCTCACCGGCCCGTTAACTCCGGGGTATAGGTAGGGCAGGTCCTCCAAACGCATCAGAAGCAGTGCGCCTAGCCAGGCACCAACAATGCCCGCCAGTCCGAAACGCAGGAGCACTGCACGATCCACGTCGCGCCACAGCAACCCGAACTTGAAAAGGTTATTGAGCAGGTGTACCACGGCAGTGAGCGCCACGGCCAGTTCCAGTGGAAAGAATAGCGCGAACACGGGAAGCAGCAGTGTGCCCAAGCCGAAGCCACTGATGAGCGTGAGCAAGGAAGCCACAAGGGCCACCACCGGGATCATGATATCCTGTACTTCCATGGGCATCCAAGGTAGGCGGATGCTTGCCAGGCAACCTTCGTGGCGTGCTGCACGGTCTTTGTTGTTACTTTGCTCTACCCTCTACGAACCATCAATTCCCAACACACATGTTGATCAAGATCGTTTCCCTGGCCGCCTTCGGCCTGTTGGCCACCACCACACACGACCCGCTCCCGGACCTGAATATCGGTGCTGACCTACCGGGTGCCACCATCAAGATGAAGGATGTTTCAGGCAAGGAAGTAAGCCTGAAGGATGCCGCCGGAGCCAATGGTCTGGTGGTGATCTTCTCCTGCAACACCTGCCCCTTCGTGGTGGGTTCCGAAGGCAGCGAAGGCTGGGAAGGACGCTACCGCGAGCTGGCGGCCTACGCCAAGCGCATGGGCATTGGTGTTGCCTTCGTGAACAGCAACGAGGCCAAGCGCGCCGATGGCGACAGCTTCGAAGACATGCAGAAGCGTTACAAGGAGAAGAACCTGGACGGCTACTACCTGCTGGACAAGGACCATGTTGTGGCCGATGCCTTCGGTGCACGCACCACGCCACACGTTTTCCTCTTCGACAAGAGCATGAAGCTGGCCTACAAAGGCGCCATCGATGACAACGTGGCCAAGGCCGCCGAGGTGAAGGAGCATTGGCTGAAGCGTGCCATGGCTGCCGTTAGCGCTGGCGAGACCGTGGAGACCGCCACCACGCGCAACACAGGTTGCAGCATCAAGCGCACGCCGCACAAGCATTGATCATACCAGTTCGAACCGAACGCCGCGTTCCCTTGGGGGGCGCGGCGTTCGTCGTTCGTGCCCGGTGGTATCCACGAACTGTTGAAAAGATCATTTCAGCACCCATGCCCTGCACTGTTCCTTTGTACGAAAGCGGAACGGCATGAATGTCCTGTTGATCGGTGGTGGAGGAAGGGAGCACGCCATGGCGTGGAAGATCGCCCAAAGCTCCCTGTTGGACGAACTGTACATAGCACCGGGCAATCCCGGTACGGTGCGCCATGGCCGCAATGTGGACCTTGACCTGAAGGACCACGCCAAGCTGCGCGCCTTCCTGCTGGAGAAGCGCATCCGCATAGTGGTGGTTGGCCCGGAAGCTCCCCTTGTTGACGGCCTGCACGACCGCATTGCCGATGACCCGAAGCTGAGTGCGGTAACGGTGATCGGCCCTCGCAAACAAGCCGCACAGCTGGAAGGAAGCAAGGACTTCGCCAAGGAGTTCATGTTCCGCCACAACATACCAACGGCAGCACACCGCACCTTCGTGAAAGGCCAACTGAAGGAGGCCATCGAGCATCTGGAACGCGTCCAGCCACCTTACGTGATCAAGGCCGATGGCCTGGCGTCCGGTAAGGGTGTGGTGATCACCAGTGACAAGAAGGAAGCCGCTTCCACCCTGAAGGACATGCTGGAAGGCGGCCGTTTCGGCAATGCCGGTGAGCGTGTGGTGATCGAACAATTCCTCAAGGGCATCGAACTCTCCGCCTTCCTGGTCACCGATGGCGAGTCCTTCAAAATGCTGCCCAGCGCCAAGGACTACAAGCGCATCGGCAACGGCGATACCGGCCCAAATACCGGTGGCATGGGTGCTGTTTCCCCAGTGCCTTTTGCCGACAAGGACTTCATGCAGAAGGTCCACGACCGCATCGCAGCTCCCACCATCCGAGGCTTGCGCAAGGACGGTATCCCGTACAAGGGCTTCCTCTTCATCGGCCTTATGAACGTGGGCGGCGAACCCTACGTGATAGAGTACAACGTTCGCATGGGCGATCCGGAGACCGAAGCTGTGCTACCGCGCTTGCGCAGTGATCTGCTGGATCTCTTCGAGGGCATCGCCACAGGAACGCTCAGCGAAGGTCACGTGGATGTGGACGACCGTACTGCCGTTACCGTGGTGCTGGCTTCGGAAGGCTACCCGGGTGATTTCGAGAAAGGCAAGCCAATTGCCGGACTGGAGCTGGTGCGAGATGCCTATGTGTTCCACGCTGGCACCGCCATGAAGGGCGATCAGCTGGTTACCAACGGCGGACGTGTGCTGGTGGTAACAGCATTCGGGAAGGACCTGGAGCATGCCATTGCATCGGCGTACCGCAGCGCGGCGCTCATTGCATACGAGGGAAAAACGATGCGAAGCGACATCGGACACGACCTGATCCGCGTGCCTACCGTGAAGTCGAACGTGCAGAAAGCTTGATCGATCAAGCGAGGGTGCCGTCCTGCTTGGCCTTGCGATCGTAGCGGGCCTGCAACGTCATCCAAT
Organism: Flavobacteriales bacterium; assembly: GCA_040881405.1. GTDB lineage: Bacteria > Bacteroidota > Bacteroidia > Flavobacteriales_F > PHOS-HE28 > PHOS-HE28. The sequence continues at coordinate 14,084 of JBBEDG010000176.1, forward strand.
ACACAAGCCCAAGGAAGATGCCTGCGGAAAATACCAAAGGAGGCAACCAGCCCAAGGTTGGCAGGAAGGTGAACGTAGCTTCCAGAAGATGGGCGATGGTGAAGGAGATCTGTTGCATCGTGCGTAAGCTTGGGGCCGCACAAAGATAGACAGCGTACCCGAGCAACGATCCACCATGTTCGCACATGCATTCCGCAGCAACCGACCCGCCATCCTGTTGGCGCTGTTGGTTCTGGTGCCAGCACTGATGCTGCCCGGACTGTGGCGTATGGAGACGCTCACAGGACCGTCGATGCCCTTTTACAGCATGGTGGTGCAGGCCTCTGAAGGAGTGATCTGGCTGCCTGGACTGCTTGCGCTGTTGGTGTGTGCTGTGTGTTCAATACAGTTGGCGGTGCTCGCCAACAACGCGGAGCTGCTGGGCCCCCGCACGCATCTGCCGGCACTGCTCTTCCCCATCCTCCTAGGCGTGTTGCGGCCCGGTCTGGTGCTGGAACCGGCGCTGCTGGGCATGCCCTTGGTGCTGGCCGCTATGGGCCGCATCTGGTCCATAGCCAGTGGCTCCAAGGTGCTGGCGGCCCTGTTCGATGCGGGTTTCCTACTTGGCCTTGCGTCCTTGTTCCACCTTCCCTTCGCCTTCCTGCTGGTGGTGGCCTGGGCATCGGTGTCGGTCATCAGGCCCTTCCAATGGCGTGAATATGTGCTGCCCGCAGTGGGTGTGGCACTCCCACTCTACCTGACCTGGGTGGCACACAGCCTATTGGAACCCGGTGCCTGGCAGCCCATGTTGACGGTGCTTAGCGGCCTGCCCCCCGCTGCACGCAGCCTGCACGTGCCATTGGTACTGCATTGGACGATAAGATCATTGCTCATCATCATGGTTCTGGTGTCCCTGTTGTCGTACACCTCCTTGTACCAGCGTGGCATCATGCGCGAAAAGAACCTGCAAGCCTCGTTCATGGCCTTCTTTTTCGCCTCTGCCGTGCTCATCGCCATCTCCACATTCATGGAACGTTCCTATCCGGCGGTCACGTTGGCCGCTCCCATGGCGGTGTTCGCTAGCCACGCCATCCGCAGCACACGGCGCGCCTGGCTTTCGGAATTCGCGGTGTTGGTGTTGTTGGCATCGGCGCTTTGGGTGCAGTGGGCGTGAGGTTCGTTCTGCTGGCTGCGGTACCAAGGAGATAGGCTTGAAGTGGCCTCAGGTCGTTGCGACCTTAGGATCACGGAATTCAATATTCCATAGGTGGTCGTTGGTCTCCTTGGATGAGTGTCTTGGGCAGCAATGATGCCTCGGCACAGGTGCTACCTTTACGCCACCATTGAGGCTCCAATGCCACAGGGATGAAAAGCATGAAATTCGGTGTTGTCACCTTCCCGGGATCGAACTGCGATGAGGACATGGTACAAGTGCTGGAAACGCTTCCCGGCTGTACCGTGGAACGCCTCTGGCACAAGGACCACGACCTGAAGGGTGTGGACATGGTGGTGTTGCCCGGTGGCTTTTCCTACGGGGATTACCTGCGCAGCGGAGCCATTGCGCGCTTCTCACCGATCATGCAAGAGGTGGTGGCCCATGCCCAGAAAGGAGGTCTTGTGCTGGGTGTATGCAATGGGTTCCAAGTGCTGTGCGAAGCGGGTCTGCTGCCCGGTGCCCTGCTGCACAACGATGGGCAGAAGTTCATCTCCAAGAACGTATACATCCGCCCGGCCACCAAGCGCACGGCCCTTACCAGTGTAGTTCCCGACCGTGCCTTGCGCATCCCGATCGCACACGGCGAGGGACGCTACCACGCCGATGCCGCCACATTGAAGACCTTGCATGAAAAGGACCAGGTGTTGTTCCGCTACTGCGATGCCGACGGACGCATCAACGAACAGTCCAACCCCAACGGTAGCAAGGAGAACATCGCTGGTGTATGCAATGCGAGCCGCAACGTGTTCGGCATGATGCCGCACCCCGAGCGGGCCGCCGATGCACGATTGGGCAATACGGACGGTCGTTCGCTCTTCGAGTCGCTGCTGAACCTCGTCACGGCTTAGGCCTTCGACCGATCCGAGGCTCCATTTCAGCTGCCATTTACTGCGGGCTTCCAACCATACTCAAGGCACCAGCGTTCGGAAATGGACCTTGATGTTCGTGTGCCGCGCCAGATCAACTCGTATGCTCGGCCCATTGCCGGGCACGCCTTTCCAGGCGACGAACTCCGAATCCTCGGCAGGTAAGGCCTTCAGTTCCATGGCCACTCCGCTGAAACAGCGGATCCGTTGTTTTCCAGGAGGCAAGGCGCAACCGTTCAAGTAGAGCATTCCTTCCCCTGGTGAAGGCACTTCGATCACAACGCTGCGTAGTTCACGTCCGCTATGTTCGGCGAGATGCTCCATCAGATGTTTCGGTCGTTCGGCAATGAAGTGTTGCATACTCGCCTGCACGACCGAAGGCGTAGGGTTGTGCAATTCCTTATCCCAGCGGATGTGGTCGGCCAGAAGTTCAGCCTCGTGCGCCGCGTGGATACTATCCGCCAATGCACCGGCCGATGATCGGGCGAATGCGGTGGCATGCAGGACCGTCATGCGCGAAAGGAGCCGCTCCTGCAGTTCGGGATGGTCCAGTAGCTGTGGTAAGTAAGGAGCTTCGGGCCCGCTTGCCGAGCACATACGTTCCACACTGTTCTCTTCGGGCGGACTCCAGAGGTCCATATCGAAAAGGATCCAGCGCCAGCGACCACCGGGTTGACGAGGGCGGTAGCAACGCACGTTCAGGTCATGGTCGGCGCGACCGGTCCAGAGGTCCACACAGGCCAGGTCCACCAAGCTGTTCAGGTCGATCCATGCCTCCAGACTATCCATGGGTGCTCCGCGCATCAAGGCATCGCGGGCATGCAGGAAGTGCCCGGCACTGCCGCTTATGGGCGTATGACCCGGACCGGATAGCACATCCACCGCTTCGGCCCCGCTGACGGCCTTGGCCCACGCTGCGTCCTTAGGGGGCATCCACCGGTACAACCCCCAATAACGCCCATTCATGTAGAGCGCTGTGGGTGTGGATGGTTGTACATCCACCGCCAGTCCGTGGCGCTGCACAATGGTCTCCACCAATCGATTGCGAAGGAAGGCATGGGGCGAAGCATCGGCCCGCAGGATGCCTTCGCTGAAATGGGTGTCATCAGGGAAAGGCAAGCCCTCGGCAGGACTGTCGTAGCGGCTGCGCGCCACCACCTTGAACGAGCGCTTCGCCAATCCCCGTGAACCGCTTCCGCTGATACGAACACCAACGCTCATCGGATCCGCGCCATCCACATCCAGCATGGCTTGGCGCTCCCAAACCTTGCCGCTTCGGGTGTTGTTGGCGAACAGGCCCGGGGTATCGATCCCGGTGCTGTCGCTATGGAGCGCTCGGGGGTCCATAGCCAGGGTTGTGATGCGTTCCGCATGGCGGTATCGCGGCACCGCTACAAGCCCTTCCGCACTGGGCAAGGCGTTTGCCGCCACGGCTTTGTATCTGAACACCGTGCCGGGGGCAAGGGTCAGGGGCACGGTGTGGAGCATAGCGCTCCTTTCACTTACCAGCGCACCGTCCAGCGTATACAATACTGTGCTGCCAACGCGCA
>JBBEDG010000177.1:0-16866 GCA_040881405.1 Flavobacteriales bacterium
TGTGATCCGATGGGTCGGGCAGCATCCTACCTCCCTTCGGCCCTAACTTGTGCTTGGCTTTCCGCCCCAGGCAGCGTTCCGTCCCTATGCGCTGTCTTGCTCGGGTAGAAGGCCTTCCGGATTTGGATACACCGAGCGAACGTGAGCTGGTGGAAGGGTGCTTGGCGGCCGACCGTGGCAGCCAGGAACTTTTGTACGGGCGTTTTGCACGGCGCATGTATGCCGTGTGTCTGCGCTATGCCCGCCACGAAGAGGAGGCACAAGACCTGCTGCAGGAGGGTTTCATCCGGGTGTTCGAGAAGCTGGCTGGCTTTCGCATGGAAGGCAGCCTGGAAGGATGGGTGCGCCGGATCATGGTACATACCGCGATCAACCACTTCCGCCGAAAGGCCACCCAGCAGGAACGCATCGGCATGGAGCACATACCCGAAGTGCCGGTACACGATAGTGCCCTGCAACAGCTTGGCGAACAGGAATTGCTGGCCTTGGTGGCGAGCCTACCCGATGGGTACAGGCACGTCTTCAACCTGTACGCCATAGAAGGATACGACCACGGGGAGATCGCCGACATGCTGGGCTGCGGCGAAAGCACTTCCCGCAGCCAATTGGCCAAGGCCCGCAAAATGCTCCAGCAACGCATACACGAACAGTACGATCATGTCCACGCGAGAACAGCATCCCATTGATGATCACTTCCGCCGGTCGCTGGCAGCGGCCGAGGTGGAGCCGCCTGCCCATGTGTGGGCCGGTGTGCAAGCCGTGCAGGGCGGTAGCGGTAGGCGCCGGGGCTTCTTGCTGTGGCCGCTTCTCTTGCTACTGGGTGTGGGTGCTGCAGGTACCTACCATTTCTTCGGATCGGCCGAAGGCCAGGCCGAAACAGCGAAGGCAACGAACGTACCCGGTAACACGGATGCGCAGGAGCAACAGCCCGCTCTGGCAACCTCTGGGCTGGTGACCGAAGCGATCAACGAACAAGCCTCGGCCACAGGTTCCGAAGGGGTCGATACCGATGGAAGACCCGAGGCGAGCAACCACTATGCTCGGGACTTTGATCCCACTTCCGCGACCCCCGATCTGGCCGCATCCTCATCCCCTTCAGCAACGAACAAGGCATCTTTGAAAGGGGGCACAGCAAGGGGCTCCGCTGCTTTGGTGCTCGGCACCAAGGCCAGTAAAGCGCCTGCACCGGAAGCGTCGTCCCTGCGAACGGGTTCAGCATCGGACCAGCATACAATGATGCCTTCCTCCCGCAAGGAAGCAGCACCCAACACGACCGCGGCACCCGCGCTGGCATCGGTCCCCGAAGCCGGCATGGTATGGGCCGAAGGGCAGAGCACACGACCCCGCTGGATGCCTTTGTTGCCACCGCCTGACCTTTTCGTAGAACCGGCTCCAGCATTGCGCAGTGTTTCCGCCCTTGCCGCCCCATACGTGCTTCCGCCCAGCGAATGGTGGGTGGGACCCAGCGTGGGTATTATTGGATCAAGGCTGCGTTGGCGCGGCGATGATGCCGAATTGGCCGAGGCCATCAACAAGGTGAGCGGCACGCGCAACGACCTTGCGTTCGGCATCGCCTTCGGGCGCACCTGGCGTAGCGGTTGGGGCTTTTCTTCCGGGATCTATTGGCAGCAGGGCCAGCAGCGGCGCACGTTGGTGGATCAGCGAACCGTGGTGGAGCAGGAACTCATTCCACGGGTGGTCTCGCTGAATGCGGTGGTTGTATTCAGCACCACCGATACGCTCACCACCACTACCACCACGGAGACGGCCTTGGGTGGCGTGGAGCGCAGCACCGTGCTCCGCATTCCTTTGCACGCGCACTGGCACGGTACACGCGGTCGTTTGCTCTACGGTGCCCATCTGGGTCTCGCCTTGGAGCACACCACCTACCGCGGTGGCCCCACACTGGTCCGCGATGCCAGCGATGGTCGTATCGCGCCGGTACAGAGCGTAAGTGACCAAAGCAAGGAGCGATTCCCCCTGGCGCTGCTGGGCACCGTAGGCTTGGATGTAGGCTTGCAACTCCATGAACGCTGGGCGCTTCGGGGTGGCCCCGTGCTCATGCATGGTCTGGCTCCTTTGCAGCGCACATCCCCGGTATTCGCACTGCCCGATCGCTGGGGCCTTCAGTTCCAATTGGTACATCACCTTTACCGCCGCTCACCCCGATGATGCCTTTTCCTTCGCTCCTCCGATTTATTCTTCTGCTCTTATGTGTGGCACCCGGCCTGTTGGCGGCGCAACTGTATGGAGTACAGCGCAATGGCGAGGATGCCACCTACCAAGGCTGTGACAGCAGCCAGATCGTGAACTTCACGGACTCGCTACTGGGCGATCTGACCTACCGTTTCGAGCCGGATATCATCCCCGGGGCCACCAACGTGTTCGGCACCGTCTGGAGCGTGTACGATGGTTCCTTCCTGCAGGCCTACGGCAGCGAATACGACCATGTTTTTCCCGCGCCTGGCGAGCACCTCGTTTGCCTTACCGTGAACGCCTTCGACCTGGTGACCCAACAGCCGTGCAGCACCACGGTTTGTCGCCTGCAGTACATGTACCAGGATGAAAGCTGCGTGGACCTTGTGCCTGATTTCTCCATTTCCGCCGTTGCCGGCCAAGCCATCACGTTCGTGAATGAAAGCTCCTACCAAGCGATCGATGTGGTTGGTGGTACGTGGTCCTTCGGCGATGCCTCGCTTGCGGCCGGTGCCGAAGTGACACACGAATTCCAGGGCACAGGGCCCTTCGAAGTGTGCCTCACCGTAACGCTCGATGGTCCGGTGGGATGCACCGCAACAGTATGCAAATGGCTCTATTTGGGGCCTGTTCCAGTGGAGTGCGACACGCTGCTGGATCCGGGATTCCTGATGGTGCAGCAAATGGATCTTGTTGGTGCGCTGGATACCTCCATCACCTCGGGCATGGATCACAGCATTACCTGGGACCTGGGAGACGACTCGCCGTTGCAGTTGGGTCGTTACACGGTGCATTCCTACCCGGCCGATGGAAGCTACGAGTTGTGCAATACGGTGCGCATATGGGGCCCGTTGTTGGCCGATACCTGTGCCCGTACAGTGTGCCGCACCGTGTTGGTGATGACCGCGGTAGGCATGGATGAAGAGGAGGACCGGAGCGACCAGCTGACGGCATGGCCGGTTCCAGCGCAACAAGAGGTAATGCTCTCCGGACTGGAACCTGGTGCTGCGCGATTGGAGGTGTATGATAGCGGTGGAAGGTTGGCATTGGAGCGAAGCGTGCATGTGGTGCAGCTGGCTCTGTTGGATCTGGGCGCTTTGCCCGCTGGCGTGTACACGGTGCGCAGTCTGCAAGCAAGCGGCCACCGCGTGGTGCGCGTGCTGAAGGAATAGGCTGCCAAGTTGTGGGGATGGGGGCCGGCCTGGAACGAGAAAAGGCCGGCAACGCCGACCTCTTCCCTCCCATGCGGGTGCTTATTGTCCTAGGCCTGTTCGCTCTTGCTGCCCAGCAAGCGGTAGTCCGCCAGCACCACTTCCGCCGAGGTGCGCTTTTGGCCCTCTTTGGTCTCGTAGCTGCGGTGTACCAAGCGTCCCTCGATCAGCAGGCCGCTGCCTTTGCCAACCTGGCCCGCAAGCCGTTCGGCCTGCTTGTTCCACACCACCACGGTGTGCCATTCGGTATTGTCCTTCCACTCGCCTTCGGGGGTCCGGTAGCGTTCGTTGGTCGCCAGGTTCAAACGCAGAACGCGCTTGCCGTTGCCCACATCCTTCAATTCGGGATCCGCGCCGAGGTGTCCGATCAGTTGTACTTTGTTGTTCATCGAGGTGTTCATGGTACTGTGTGTTTGGGTGTTTGTTCTGTTCCTCGGCACCGGGTCCGTTCCAATGCCGATGCAAAGCAGGTGGCACCCCGTCCCGTGATCCGGCCAGTATGCGTTTGTAATCGTTCATAGACGTTTGCAACCGTTTGTTGTACGGCATCGCAAGCCTTCGCCCAAGGCCTCGAGATGGGCACTTGACAGAAATGGCATTCTCCTATCTTTAGCCGCCCTTGCAAGGAGGCATATCCCAAGGAAACCAGCACGTACCATGAGTTCCAAGACCAACAAGATCCTCGTACCCACGGACTTCACCAAAATGGCGGATAGCGCCATGAACCACGCCCAGAACCTGGCAGGCCATACCGGCGCGGAGGTGTATCTCCTTCACGTGGTGGCCAAGCAGAGCGAGGTCGAGGATGCACGGGCCAAGTTGGTACTGGAGGTGGAGCGCGCCAAGCAATGGGGGAATGCGCCGGTGCACGCACTTGTGCGCATAGGTTCCATCTTCGAGGACATCGGCGATGCTGCTGCAGAGATCGACGCCTCATTGATCCTGATGGGAACGCACGGTATGCGCGGCATGCAATTCCTTACCGGTAGCCGCGCGCTTCGCGTCATCACCAGTTCTCCCGTGCCATTCATTGTGGTGCAGGAGCGCGCCATCAAGGAAGGCGGCTATGATTCCATCGTTGTGCCCTTGGACCTGCACAAGGAGACCCGCCAGAAGCTGACGCTGGTGGCTGACATGGCCAAGACCTTCAACAGCAAAGTGCATTTGCTGGTGCCCAAGGAGGAGGATGAATTCCTGCACAAGCAACTGGTGAACAACATCAAGTTCGCCAATCAGTACCTCGACGAACGCGGCATCCAGCACGATGCCACCATTGCCGAAGAGGACAGCAACGACTTTGTGAAAGCCTTGGTGAAACACGCCATCAAGGTGGACGCCGATCTGATCACCATCATGAATCTTGCACAAGGGAACATCTTCGGCGTATTGGGAGTGCCCTACGAGCAGGAGATAATCACCAACGAGGCTCAGATCCCCGTGATGTGCATGAACCCGCGCGAGACGGGCAAGGGCGGTGGTTGGAGCTTCCAGTAGGAGTTCTGCCCAAAGCTGAGCGGACGCTTGTGACCGCTGATCGCTTTTCGACTATGCCCGGAACCCCATCACGAGGATGTCGTCCACCTGCTCGTGGGCACCACGCCAGCTGTTGAATTCCTCGTGCAGCATTGCACGCTGTACCTGAGTTGGCTGCTCGCTGATGCTCACCAGCAGATCACGGAAGCGACGGTACATGTACTTCTTGCCTTTGGGCCCACCGAACTGGTCGGCATAACCGTCGGAAAAGATGTAGACCATATCACCGGGCTCCAGCTGCAAAGTGTGGTCGATGAAGGCCTCCGGGGCAAGTTCCAAGCTGCCGATGGCATTTTTGTTCCCGGGGAGTTGCAGGATCTCGCGTTCGCGTACCACATAGAGCGGGTTGTTCGCCCCGGCGAACTGCAGTTGTAGCGTGCTCTTGTCCAGGGTGCACAGCGCCAGGTCCATGCCATCGCGCACCAAACCCTGCCCACGGTCCTTGTGCAAGGCATTGTATGCAAGTCGGTTCAACTCGAAAAGGATCTCAGCTGGTCGACTGCGTCCACGGTCCTTCACCACCTGGTTCAGTCCGTTGTGGCCGATCAGGCTCATGAACGAGCCGGGAACCCCGTGCCCGGTGCAATCCACAGCAGCGAACACCACCTTGTCATCACTTCGGTCCATCCAGTAGAAATCACCGCTTACAATATCCTTGGGGCGGTAGTACACGAACGAGCCCGGCAACAGTTCCTCCATTCGGCTTTCCGGAGGAAGGATGGATTCCTGCAGGCGTTTGGCGTAACGGATGCTGTCGGTCACGTTGTTGTAGAGTTCGACCACCTTCCGGCTTTGGCGTTCCACTTCCTCCTTCTGCCGAACGACTTCCTCGGTGCGTTCCAGCACCTTCATTTCCAACACGCGTTCCCGTTGGCCCAGTTCGTCGCGCATCTTCAGCAGGGCGTGGCCAAGTACATCATCCTCGCTCAAGGGTTGGTACTCCGCACCGAAATCCCCTGCGGCTACCGCGTGCGAGAATTCGGTGGTCTGCTTCAGGCCATCAACAAGCGATGTCAGGGCCTTGGACATGTCCCCGATCTCGTCGTTGGTGGTGCGCACCGCGGTGCCCGGGAATATCCCTTGACCAAGGCTCAACAGCACGCTGCGCAGGCGCTGAACGGGAGTTACGATGCCGCGTATGATCAGGAAGGCGATAAGAACGCCAACCACCACTAGCGCGATACCCAAGTAGAGCACGAAGAATTTCAAAGAGTCGAAGCTGCGGATCATGCTTCCACCCAGGTCCTTGCGCTTCTGTTCCTGCATATCCAGCAGTGCGTCCAGTTCGCTCAGCACACGCTCCATCTGCTGGTCCAAGGGCCCTCCTTCTTCCGCCAGGTCGTTGCGCTCCATGTGGATGAACGGATCGCTGTAGCTCTCCAGATCGGGCAGTAAGGCCTTGATCCGATCGTGGATATCGAACAGGGTGCGCATTTCGCCAGTGACCCGGTTCATACGCGCCACCTCCTGGCTATCCCAGTCCGCCATCAGGGTGTCCAGCCGGTCCAGCAGCATGGGTAGTTCTTCCTGGGTAAGCACTGTTAGCGCGGTCTTCTCTGGCGCATCCGTGCGGCTTTCCAGCAAGGCCCAATGCTTGATCAGCATGTGCGAACTGACGATCAGGTTGCGCATACGCACCAGAGCATCCACGGAGGGTGAATAGACCCGGTTTATCTGCTCGTTGATGGTACGGCTGCCTTCGAGCGAACGGTTGGTGAGCAACACAACCACCAAGGCGAAAAAGATGAACAGGCCGAAGCCCATCCCGATCTTCCGGCCGATGGTCATGCGTAACCTCATGGCAGCGACCTAACGGTCCTTTTCCTGTGGGGGGAGCTCTTCGAACAACTGCCGGAACCGCTCTGAATTCTCGGTGTCCTGCAGGCTGTAGTAGATGCCCTCAAGCCCCAACAAGGTTTCGCGCCTTGAGGGGTCCAGGTCATGCGCCTTCAGCATGTAGGGCAATGCCTGTTGGAAAAGTTCTCGGCTCACCTCTTGGATCTGCTGGATACTGGGGATATCGTCATCCGCCGAAATGCTGCGTATCCGTACCACACCCCGGTTGAAGTACAGGGTGGCCAGATTGTAGTTGGCCCCGTAGTTGTCAGGCTCCAGTTCCAGTACCTTGGTGAAACTGGCCACGGCCAGATCGAACCATTCCAAGTTCGTACGGTCCTCGTTATGGCGTTTGTTGTAGAGCGTCCCCAATGCATTCAGGAACTCCACCTCGCGGGCTTTCAGTGAGGCCTTGGGGTCCACACGCAGACTGGTCTCCTTGTATTTCGCGAACAGGCCCAATGCTCGTTCCGCATCCATGGTGTTCAGAGCCTTGGCCGCATCGTTGAAGTAGGTGCGTGCCAGGTACTCATAGGCTTGGAGCGCATTCTCCCGGTAGGTGCCATCGGTGTCCAGGTTCAAGCTGGTGTACAGGCTGCCCACAGCTTCGTCCCGCACCTCATCGGCCTCGTTCCCCGTGGGCATGTCCTTGAACAGGTCCTTGTAAACATAGCCGCGTACCAACCATGCTTCGGGGTCTTCCACGTGCCCCTCAGTGCGCACTGCCTCATCGATGTGCTTACGAGCATTCACCAGGTCGCCGCTTTGGTAACTACGCAAGGCCTCCACCAGCGGGTCGGTCTGTGCCGGGAGCAGCACTGGGGACAGTGCGGCAAGAAATGCTATGGCGATGTGTCGTACCATGATCATTCCTCCACGCGGTGTGCCAGGTTCTTCAGGGTGGCGCCCACCACCAGGCCATGTTTTTGGGCGTTGGCCATGCTCAGCTCGTACTTGAGCAGGTTGTTCACTTGCACGAAATTCACAACGGCACCATCGTCCAAGGCACCGGCGTACTCCGTCACCACCATGGTGGGTTGCCCCTGCATGCGCTTGTATATCTCGGGTAGCAGGTGCAGGTCCGAACGCCCCACAAAGAGGATATGGCACCGTTCAACGTCGGCGGAACGTGGAAGCTTGCGCACCTCTATCGGTTGTTTGCCGATGGTGCGTGTGGCGTATTGCTTGATGAGCTCCTGGTACAGGTTGGTTCCACCAATGAGCCCGATGATGAAGTTGCCGTTGCGCATACTCTCATCCTTCCACTCCACCAGCTTGGCGATATTATACAGGTAGTTGGCTTGCAGGATGGCCGTGGTATCCTTTTCAGCATCGCGCTGCTGCTGCACCGAGCAAAGCAACAGGGGAGCCAGGAACATGGCGATGCGTAGGGCGCGGAAGCGGGTGGAAGGCACAGGAGAAGTTTCCGGGGTCGAACGTGAACGTTCGATCCCGGCCCTTGCCGATCTCATGCCAATGTACCTGAGCACCCAACAAAGGAACCAACCCAGTGCATGGATGAACGTCCTGCGAAAGCTCAACTGTCCACAGCCCGCTGTTCACGGCCAAAGTGGTAGTTAAGCAGAACGAGGGGATTCTCGCGAGGTATCAGTCCAGCTGATGGGCCAGCGTTACGGTCTTCTTGAAGCGCTCCTGGTTCCCGTTCAGATCGTACACCTCGAACAGGATGATGTAAGGCCCCATTCGGCCCTTGCTGCCACTGTTGAGCACACCATCCCATGCCACAGTACCAGAGGTGCCCAGCAATTGACTGTCCAGCAGGCGCCGTACCTCGCGCCCGGCTATATCGAACACGCTCATGGTACCCACGGATCCGGGTTGGTCGAAGCGGTAAGTGATGGTGAGCACGTCCTGATAGCCATCGTTGTCGGGGCTGAAGATGGCCGGGTCTATTGTCAGTTCACCCGTTGGTGCCGGCGCCGGTGCGAACTGCGAGTTTTGATAGCCTGGCGTGCCGAAGCCCACGTTTTCCGCCGCACTGTGCCAGTTGGTGGGGTCGTCCGTGGCCCGTTCGGGATCCTGGCGTTCCAGGGAAACACCCTTCACCGATCGCAATAGGGGGAAATGTTGGTCCTCGTTGTAGCGGTACAGGTCCATCACGGTGCCCTGGTCGTTCAATAGTACCACCGTGCCGCTCGCATTGGTGTAGCTGGGCAGGTCCACTGTAACGAACCGAGCGCTACGGCCTTGCGGGAATTGGCTTGCAGTTACCCCCGTGTTGCGGGTGAAGAGGAAATATTCGCCGGGGAAGAACAGGAGGGGTTCCGCCGAGATGGTGCGTGGGTTGGCCACAACCCCATCGCTCTCGTTGGCCATTTGCCAGCCTTGCAAGCTCAGCACCTTGTTGCTGCGGTTGTACACCTCAACGTACTCGCCGCTGGTGGTAATGGGGTTCGATAATACTTCGTTTATGACCACATCGCCGGGTTCGGCGATCTCCGGCAGGGCGAATTGTGCGCTGTTGTTGCTGCCGATGGCATTGCCCGGGCAATCGGTTGCACCCGCTATGGACAGGGTGTAGACCACGCCGGGTTCCATGGCCTGATCCAACAACAACTGCACCCGCTGGTTGGTGGGTGGCAGACCGGTTATCTGCGCTATAGGCAACGGCGGTGTTATGGTGTAGGTGCCGTTGGCGATACCAACAGCATCCATGCCTTCGCTGAAGACCAGTTCGATGAGGTCCTCCTGCAAAGTGAGCACCTGTAGTAACGAAGGCGCTTGCGTATCCGGCGTAGGGTCCAGAACGGAGTTCGGCAGGCCGGGCGTTCCACCCTGGATGGAATTGGATGCGCGCCAATTAAGCTGGCCCGAACAAGGGTCGAAGGGGTTGATCTGCTCCAAGCTCCAGCCGCCATCGTCCCTGTTGCTATCCTGGTACCACGACAGTGAGTAGGGCACCACATCCAGAGGAATGCCGCCGGGGCCTTCCAATGTCACTGTGGTACCGCCGTTCACCAAGGCCGTGGTGCTCAAGCCGAAGGGTTCACTATTGGGCACAAAGCTGAATTGTGGATGGTTCGCTGTACTGACCAGCAGGATGTGCTGACCAGGCCCCAAGGCATAGTTGGGCAGCGTTGCCGAGGTGCTGCTTGTGGTGATGCGCCAGCCTGCCAGGTCGAAGAACTTATCCGTCGTGGCATTGAAGAGTTCGATGTACTCGGCATCGGGCAGGCCCAACGGCGGACTGGGGTCCACCATAACCTCGTTGATCACCACATCGCGGTACACGGGCACATCGGGAACGAAGTAGAGGAAGTCTCCGCTGGCGTTGTCCGTGGCATTGCCCACAAGGTCCTGCACCCCGGTTACGGTAAGTGTGTAGGTGGTGCCGTTCTGCATGGGGGAAGCCAAGGCCAGGCGCACCCGGGAGGGGTCCGACACGTCAAGTAGTGCACTACTTATAACCACTGTCGGCGATAGGCCGTAGTTGCCCACGGTCTGCGCCGTTGCGATATCCACGGGTTCGTTGAACAGCACGTCGATGTTCAAGGCATCCTGCACGTCGATGGCCGATATCACCGGCGGGGCTTCGTCCACTGGAATACTGCTCACAATGAAGTCGTCGAAGAAATGATTGTTCACAGCCGAGGCTGCTGTGCTCTGCACGATCAGGATGCCGAAGTGTGTGCTGGTATTGAAGGTGTTGTCCACCGCAGTACCTGCCGTTGTGAAGGTTCCCGTTCCGTCGGACTGGTAGGCCAGTGTCCAGTTGTTGTCCAGGTCGCGCGTTACGCGGATGCGGAAGGGGTTGTTCGTGCTGCTGCCCAACACGCTACCAGCACTGGACACCAAGGCCGTATTGGTGGTGCCCACGCGCTTGTAGAGCACAATGTGGTCCTGGGTATCGCCCATGCGCACGAAGTAGCCCTCTGGCCGTGGGTTCAGATCCGCTTGGGGGCTCATCAGATAGGCGTCCACATAATTGGCGCCGCTGGTGGCGAAGCGCAGGTTCAGGAAGAACTCCCATTGGGCATCGGCGGCCAAGGTGCTGGGTGTGCTCAGGTGATAGGTGGCCGCACCGGGGTTGTTGCTGCGCAGACGCAGGTCGCCGCCATCATCGGCAATGGTGAAGAGGTCCGTATCGCCGCTCCAAGTGGGGTCATTCGTATAGTCCCCATCGCTGAAGTTGTCCTGGAACTGGCCCAGAACAAGCTGTGAAGGACCGATCATCAGGCCGCACAGGACCGTGGGAAGGCAGCGTTGCAACGAGACTTTCATGGGGTGTGAAAGGTAGTACTTTCGACCGCCGGAACACGTTATCCCAAGGTCATGAAAGTTGCTGTTGTTGGTGCCACCGGCATGGTGGGCACGGTAATGTTGGCGGTGCTCGAGAAGCGCGGTCTTCCTGTAAGTGAGTTGCTACCCGTGGCCAGTGAGCGTTCACAGGGCACCACCATTTCCTTCAAGGGCAGGGATATTCCGATAATGACCTTGGAGCAGGCCGTTGCCGCACGCCCGCATTTGGCACTCTTTTCCGCCGGAGGCAGCGTCTCCTTGGAGTGGGCTCCGCGCTTCGCCGAAGTGGGTTGTACGGTGGTGGACAACAGCAGCGCATGGCGCATGGATCCCGATAAGAAATTGGTGGTACCCGAGATCAATGGCCATTTGCTTGGTGCAGAGGATCGCATCATCGCCAACCCGAACTGTAGCACCATCCAATTGGTGATGGCGCTGGCTCCGCTCCACAAGGTCTACGGCGTAGAGCGGGTGGTTGTAAGCACCTACCAGAGCGTTACGGGCACGGGCATGAAAGCCGTGCAGCAAATGGAGAACGAGCGCAATGGCCAGGAAGGCCCAATGGCCTACCCCTATCGCATAGACCGCAACGTGATCCCCCGCTGCGATGCGTTCCTGGAGAACGGCTACACCAAGGAAGAGATGAAGGTGGTACATGAAACGCACAAGATCCTGGATCCAGCGATCCGTGTTACATGTACGGCAGTTCGTGTCCCCGTTACCGGTGGACACAGCGAATCGGTGAACGTGCAGTTCGCACGGCCATTCATCCTGCAACGTGTGCGCGAGCTGCTTGCCGCGGCACCGGGTATCCTGCTCGCCGATGATCCCAGTGCGGACATCTACCCCATGCCACTGGAGGCCAATGGCAGGGACGAGGTCTTTGTGGGTCGCCTGCGTGTGGACGAAAGCCAGCCCGATACCCTGAACATGTGGGTGGTGGCCGATAACCTGCGGAAGGGCGCCGCCACCAATGCCATTCAGATAGCCGAGCTGTTGGTGGCCAAGGGCTTGTTGCCTGTGGCCGTGGAGCAACAGACCCTTTAGCAGCAGCTCCTACCCCAAGCATCCCGACCCCATGCGAACCGCTATCGAACTCCGTTGTGCAGCCGGTCTTGTTCTTGTAGCCATGCTTCTTTCAAGTATTGCCGTGGCCCAGGATGACTATGCCTCCCCACCCCCATCCACCGGCATCTGGGGCTCGGTGTACCTAGCCAGCGGTGCTTCTAGCATCGACGACCGTCTACTCCTGAGCTCTGATTACCGCTTGCTCCTGGCCGGTACAGAATTCACGGAGGAGGACCTCTCCGCATACCGGCAGACCAATAACTTCTGGTCCAACAATGGTGGTTCTCGGGCTGTGGTGTTGGGGATAGGCATTCACCCGTTCATGAACAATGAACGTAAAGGGCCTGAACTGCGGATGGGTGTTTCCTACACGAGCGTTCGTGCTGGCGGCATTGGCTATGAGCGGAGTGATCGGTACCCCTTGGATACCCTTGTCTCCTCCTCCACGGGTATCGTGTTCTTCGTGGATAGTATCCATACCAGTCGCTACGACATGGGGCACAATGCCGAACGTTTCGGCCTGGAAGGTTCTTTGATCTTCCTCACCAGCGGCCGATCCCGTTGGTCCTTGCAAGGTGGTGTGGGGCTGGCATTCGGGGCTCGCGCGAATGCGCGAACCTGGGTGAACAAGGTCGAAGAGGGCGTGGTGAATTACCCCGGCACATCATGGCGCAATGACCTGATCGCAAGCCGCAACGAAGAGGTGGAGAACAGTGGTGGTATGTGGGTGGCGTTCCAGGTCCCGATCGGGGTCGCGTTCCGGCTTTCAAGGCGCAGTAATCTGCTGGGGCGCATGGACCTGTATATCGAAGGGCGACCCGGCATGCTGGTACAAGGCACCAGGGAGCTGGGCATAATTACCAGCGTTGGTTCGCAGAGCTTGTTCGGCCTACGCGTCCGGTTGGACTGAGCCTTCCTTTACTTCGGACGATGGATCCGGTGCCTCGGCTTCCTCCTCATGCTTGCGCATGAACAGGATGAACATGGCCACGCCCACGGAGATCGCCGCATCGGCAATGTTGAATACCGGACGAAAGAAAATGAAGTGGTCGCCACCCACCCACGGTAGCCACTGCGGAAGGCGCCCATCCCAGACGGGGAAGTAGAACATGTCCACCACCGCACCGTGGAGCAAGCTTGCGTAGCCGCCACCCTCGGGGAAAAGTACCGCCTTCTGGAAGGGTGTGCTGTGGCTGAAGATCAGGCCGTAGAACGTGCTATCTATGATGTTGCCCAGGGCACCTGCGAAGATCAACGAGACGGTAATGACGTGCAGTACCGGACTCCCTCGTTTTATCATGCGGTGCAGCGCATAGCCGATGCCGGCAACCGCAACCATACGCAACAGGGACAAGGCCAATTTGCCCCACTCCCCACCGAATTCCATCCCGAAGGCCATGCCCCGGTTCTCGATGAAGTGCAGGTAGGACCAGTCCCCGAAAAGGGGAATGGCGCTGTCGTAGAAGAAGTTCAACTTCACCCACACCTTCAGCACCTGGTCCGCAACCAGGACCAGGAATATCGTGATGAGTGCGGGCTTCAAAGCGGGCGTTCGCTCGGGTGGGAATTACCCGTTCATCTGCTGCTTCGCTTCGATGCTCAAGGTGGCATGCGGCACCAGGCGCAGACGCTCCTTGCTGATCAAACGCCCGGTGACACGGCATATGCCGTAGGTCTTGTTGCGAACGCGCAGCAGCGCATCCTCCAAGTGCTTGATGAACTTCTCCTGGCGGGCGGCTAGCTGGGCCGTCTCTTCGCGGCTCATGGTCTCGCTACCGTCCTCTATCATCTTGAAAGAGGGGCTGGTATCGTCGGTGCCGTTGTTGTCGGTGTTCGCCAGGGTCTTCTTCAGCAGGTCGTAGTCCTTGCGGGCTTCATCCAGTTTGCGGATGATCAGGTCCTTGAACTCCACCAGTTCGTCATCGTTGTACCGCAGCTTGTCCGCGCTTTCCAACGTGGACACTTGGATCTTCACGGTAGGTGCCGAGGTGGGGCGGAATGGTGAGACTCTCTGCGTAACCAATGGTTTGGCCGGTGCCTTGGGTTCCTTCTCGATCTTGGTCTTCTTCACGTCCTTCTTCACGGTTGGCTTGGGCGCGGCCACAGGGGCCGATTTGGTCTCAGGTTTCTTTGGAGCCACTGCTTTGGGTGCAGGGGCTTTTTCTACTGGCTTGGGTGCGGACTTCGCTGGGGCGACCTTCGCTGGTGCTGCCTTCGCTGGAGCGACCTTGGAAGCCGCTTTGGGTGCGGCCTTCGGGGCCACCTTCTTGGCGACAACCTTCTTCGGAGCCACTTTGGGAGCTGCTTTTTTTGCTGCTGCCTTTTTCGGAGCGACTTTGGCCGCTGCCTTCTTGGGCGCTGCTTTCTTGGCAGCCACCTTCTTCACTGCGGCTTTTTTCGGAGCTGCCTTCTTGCCCGCCGCAGCCTTGGTGGAGGCGGGCTTGGCCACCACTTTTTTAACCGAAGCCTTAGGCACTGGCTTTGCCGCTTTCTTCGGCGCCGGCTTGGTCACCTTTTTCACAACAGCTTTCTTGGGGGCTGCCTTGGCCACCTTCTTCGGCGCGGCTTTCACGACCTTTTTGGGTGCCGGCTTCGCAGCTTTCTTAGGTGCAGGTTTGGCAACCTTCTTGATCGGCTTTGCAGCCTTCTTAGGGGCAGGTTTCTTGGCCATGGCGTTCCCGTTTTCGTGAAAGATCCGCAAATATAGGCGGAAAGAGGCCTTAAATGGCCGCCTTCACAAGGCTTAGCAAGCAGCGTGTGTTCTCGTCCAGCTCCACATCGTGTACCCCGTTGTCTCCTCGCGGCAAGGCATCCACAAGGATCTGGTCCTCAGGTGTGATGGCGAGCGTTTCTGCCACGATGTGCCCGGCATGCTTCTGCATGGCCGCATCAAAGCGGGCATCGCCGTTCCGTTGAATGTGCAATTGGACCCTGTCGGTGATCTCCAAGCCGCTCTCCTTGCGCAAGGTTTGGATGCGGCTCACCAGCTCCCGGGCAAGGCCTTCCTGAAGTAGTTCTTCGGTGAGGGTGATGTCCAGTGCAACGGTTACGCCGCCATCGCTTGCCACGCTAAGGCCAGGCACGTTCTCGGCACTGATGTCAACATCATCCCGGAGTACTTCCACCTCTTGTCCTTCCACGGATATGGCAAGGCGGCCAGCACTCTCCAACTCTGTGATCTGCGCTTGATCGAACGCGTTCACCGCAGCGGCCACGCTCTTCATCAGCTTGCCCATGCGGGCACCCAGCTTCTTGAAATCGGGTTTGATCTTCTTGGTGAGTTTGCTTTCGCTGGCGTTGATGAACTCGATGTTCTTCAAGTTGCACTCAGACAGGATCAGCCCTTTAACGGACTCTACACGTTCTTGGAATGTCCTCCAAGCGGAGGTATCCGAAACGGGGATCAGTACCCTGCTCAAGGGTTGTCGAACACGTATCAATTCCTTCTTCCGGAGGCTAAGGACAAGTGACGTGATGCTTTGTGCATGACGCATGGCAGCGACGAGATCCTGTGCTGTATCCACTCGGTCGATGACCGCTACTTCTTCGGGCCAGTCGCTGAGATGGACGCTTTGGCCAGTGAGGTCACGATAGAGGCGATCACTGAAGAACGGCGCGAATGGCGCACTGATCTGGGCAACAACCTTCAAGCAATGGGAAAGGGTTTGGTAGGCTGCGAGCTTGTCCGGCCCCATTTCGCCCTTCCAGAAACGGCGGCGGTTCAGGCGCACATACCAGTTGCTCAAATCGTCCACTACGAAGCTTTCGATCTCACGCACAGCTGGTGTTGGATCGAAGTCGGTCAATCTCCAGTCGACAAACCGCAACAACTCGTTCAAGCGTGAAAGCACCCAGCGGTCCATCTCGCTGCGCTGTTCCATCGGCACCTGTTCGGCACTCGCATCAAAGCCATCGATGTTGGCGTACAGCGCGAAGAAGTTGTAGGTGTTGAAGAGCGCACGGAAGAATTTGCGCTGCACTTCGGTGATGCCGTCCTCGTCGAACTTCAGGTTGTCCCAGGGCTGGGCGTTGCCGATCATGTACCAGCGCACGGCATCGGTGCCGTAGGTGTCGATGGTCTTGAAGGGATCCACAGCGTTGCCCAGCCGCTTGCTCATCTTCTGGCCGTTCTTGTCCAGCACCAAGCCATTGCTCACCACGGTCTCGTATGCCACACTGTCGAACACCAGTCCGGCGATGGCGTGCAAGGTGTAGAACCAACCGCGCGTCTGGTCCACACCTTCGGCGATGAATGCTGCCGGGAACTTGTCCTTCAACTCGGCTTCGTTCTCGAAGGGGTAGTGGAGCTGGGCGTAGGGCATTGAACCACTGTCGAACCACACATCGATCAAGTCGGTCTCTCGCTTCATCGGCTTGCCGCTTGGGCTCACCAGCACGATGTCGTCCACAAAAGGGCGGTGCAGATCGATGCTGTCGTAGTTGGCATCGCCCATGTCGGCCGGGTCGAAGGTTGCGTAGGGATCGGAATTCATCACGCCCGCCTGCACGGCCTTGGCGATCTCCTCCTTAAGCTGCTTCAGCGAACCGATGCACAGCTCTTCATCGCCATCCTCCGTGCGCCAGAGCGGCAGCGGGATTCCCCAGTAACGCGAACGCGACAGATTCCAGTCCTGCAGGTTCTCCAACCAGTTGCCGAAGCGTCCGGTGCCGGTGCTCTCGGGTTTCCAATTGATGGTTTTGTTCAACTCGATCAGGCGCTCTTTCTTGGCCGTCACGCGCACGAACCAACTGTCCAGCGGGT
>JBBEDG010000178.1:0-15987 GCA_040881405.1 Flavobacteriales bacterium
CTGACCCCAACGGAACGTGCGAACATCAGCTTGATCAAACAATTCGAGAATAACTGATCCGTTAGTTTTTGGAAGCCTCTGTCAGGGAAGAGGAAAGGGGGCTTTCCTTAGAACTTGTTTTGGGCATACTTGCTGTCGAACGGAGGTCACGACGCACCGCGCTCATTTCAGTGGAGGGCGTTAATAAGGGTGTGAATGTATCGGTGACGTGTTCGCGGCGCACTCGAACGGTATGTCGGGCGGCGTTCCTAACGGGATTAAGGCGCTTCGGGGTTTTGCCATGGATAGGCAGCGCGAACGTCCGAAGCGCCGTGGGAGGCAAAGGCTACGTACCTGGTGGCATGAGAGCAACGCCAACGGGCTAAGGCCATTCAGTACCAACAAGAGTTGGAACGGCCGCAGCCGTCCATACCTTTGAACACGGAGGAACTGTTGGTTCGATAGGCTCTTCAAAGTCTCTCCCTGCGACCCAATGGTCCGTTTTTGGTGTTTACTCATAACGAAATGGCTTTACGGCCCATGTTTCATCTCCACATCCATGAACCAACCAGGTCTTCGCAGAGGATGATCAAAAGAGCGCACAGTTTGGCATTTGTTGCATCCATTGCACTGCTTACTTCCTGTTCGGATATGACCAGCAATATGGAGGAGAAAGTGAATATGCTGATCAATAAGACAGAACGGTTGGATTCGCTTGTGAACAAGGAAATCGACAAGGTGCTTTCCCTTGATTCAATGATCAACCTGGAGGGCGATAAGGTGAAAAAGCTCGATTCCTTGATCGACCGATCATCTTCCAAGCTCGATTCCATTGCCAATGGGAATGTAGGCCGATTGAGGAATGTTCTAAACTGAACTTGCGTAAGATGAAATGTCCGAACTGCAGCGTGAACCTGGTCATGACCGACCGGAGTGGTGTGGAGATCGACTACTGTCCTCAATGCAGAGGCGTTTGGCTTGATCGAGGTGAACTCGATAAGATCATAGAACGCTCTTCTCAGCCCGTGAGATCCGATAGGGTCGAGGACAAGCGATATTATTCGGAAGGATCCGATCATCGCTACAAAAAGAAGAAGGGTCTCTTGGGTGACCTGTTCGACTTTTAACCTCATGTCCACGGCTGTCCCTTACTGGCCCATGGTTGGCCAAGGCTGGGCCTGATCTCCAGCCTCTGTGGGCAAGAGCGTGCACGGGATGCTTGACCGGCCTTATGGATTTTCGTTCAGCCAACATGCAGAAGGGTGATTTTCGATGATCGACTTGAACAGCCACATCCTCCCGCCACTCCTCCGCCAAGGCGACTCCATCGCCATCGTTCCCACAGCCCGCGCTATCAATTCAGATGAGCTCCGCGACGGCATCGCCCTTGCCGAAAGCTGGGGCCTGAAGGTGAAGCTTGGCGCGGGTATTGGTCGCAAGCATTTCCAGCAGGCGGGTACCGATGCCGAACGTGCCGCCGACTTTCAAGCCGCTATCAACGATCCGGATGTGAAGGCCATCTGGTGCGCTCGAGGAGGCTACGGCACCATCCGCATCATGGATCACGTGGACCTTTCGCCACTGAAGCGCAACCCCAAATGGATCGTGGGATTCAGTGACATCACCGTGCTGCACAATACCATGCACAACTTGGGTGTGGCTTCGTTGCATGCGCAGATGCCCTTTGCGATCGGGAATAAGACCGAGGAGTGCCGGGATTCGTTAAAGAAGGCGTTGTTCGGGGATGAGATCGTTGTCCGTTGCTCGTTGTTCGAACCCCGCGCAACGAACCTCGAACAGCGCGCAACGAACCGCACTGGCATGTGCGAAGGCGTATTGGTAGGCGGCAACCTCTCCATGCTCTATTCCATGCGGGGCACACCCTACGACATCGTCCCCGCCGGCAAGATCCTTTTCCTGGAAGACCTGGACGAACTACGCTACCACATGGACCGCATGATCCAGAACCTGAAGCACGGTGGATGGTTCCGCGACTTGGCGGGTCTTGTGGTAGGTAGCATGAGCGACATGCGCGATCGACTGATCGAAGACCCCTTCGGCATGGAGGTGGAGGAGATGATCGCCGAGGCGGTGGCACCCTACAACTACCCGGTTTGCTATGGCTTCCCAGCGGGGCACATAGCGGACAATCGCGCGCTCATCGTGGGTGCAAAAGCAAAACTCAGCGTGACCCACGAGGGTGCAACGCTGAGCTTTGGCGGAACTGTCAGGCCGAGCCTGCCTAGAGGACAGGCAGGCGCAGCCGAGGTTTCTCGGACGCCATAGCCCAAAGGGCGACGGCGTCAGTTCCGCTCGAACTTATTGTATCCCGCAGGTATCTCGAACATCGAGGTCTTTTGTGCGGACTTCACCACGTTGGTCACTTCCAAACGGCTCACTTCAGCGCCGTCCATTTTCTGCTCCATCCCGAGCATGGGGAAAACACCCTTGGAATCCTTGATCTGCAGGAAGAAGATGGCCTGCTCGTCCTTGCGGTTCAATGTTTCCAGCAAGGGGATGAAGAAGTTGAACTCGTCAGCAGCCACCCAATAGGTCATCTGGCGGTCCTCGCGGGCACTCTTCACCAACCACTTCTCGCAAGTGTATCCTGCGATCTGTTTCTGTTCACTGGTCTTGGTAACCTGCGATTCCACCTCCTTGGGTAGGCGCATGTTGGGTACATCCATGTAGAGCTTCCGCTCAGGGCTTACGGCCGTTACCGTGCGGTCTCGTGTGTCCACGAGCATGATGCCCTGCACATCACCACGGGCACCGATCTCCTCGATCCGTACACGATCGCCCTTCACGTAGTACTTGTAGTTGGTCACCACAGGACCCGTGGTCTTTGTGAACTCCACAACTCCTTCGAAGGCTTGGCCCAGGAGTGTGCTTGCCGGAGCAACGACGAAGAGGATGATCAGGAGCAGGGAGCTGGCGATCTTGCGCATGGTGGTTGTATGTTGACGAAATGGAACTTGCTTCTTAAGGCAAGCACCGGGCCAAAAGTTCCTCAATTTTAGCCTTTCAACGAGACCCCCCGGAAGGGGTTACGTAGATCTTCATCCACACATGGCGGAGCATAACCAGACCGGACTAGTTGGGGAACAACTCGCCAGCTCCTTTCTGGAACGGCAGGGCTACGCGATCCTGGAGCGCAACTGGCGGCACGGGCGGCACGAGTTGGATATCGTGGCGCGGCACGACCGTTTTCTCGTGATCGTGGAAGTGAAGACCCGAAGTAGCGACCTTTACGGCCAGCCCGCCGAAGCGGTGAAGCCCGGAAAACGCGGCAAGCTGATCAAAGCCGCGAATGCCTATATTGAAGGTGCGGGCCAAGACCTCACCTTGCGATTCGATATCGTAAGCGTGATCCTGCACCCACTAGGCAAGCCGTACATACACCACATTATCGACGCCTTTTACCCCACTCTCCATGACCGACCGCAGTAAAGGACGCCGCAGCGACCGCAGTACTTCCAAGAAGCCCGCATCATCCGGCAAAGGCCGTCCTGCGGCACCCCGCGGTCCACGTGAGGCCCGTGGCGAACGCGACCCGGAGGAGGAATCCAGGCCACGGCCAAGTACACGACCTGCGGAACGCTCGGCTCCTGCGGGAAGAGGGTATGCCGGAGCCGGAGAGAGACCCGGTAGCGCACGGTCGGGTACCGGACGAGCACCCAGCCGAAATTCCGGTGGTGCAGAAAGAGGGTATGAGCGTCGTGAGGGTGGCGAGCGGCCGACCCGCAGCGCTACTGGCAGGCCCGCGGCAAGACCAGAACGCGGCGCGGGTAGCGAGCGCCCAAGCACCGGTCGACCTACGAGCCGGAATGCCGGTGGCCCATCAAGAGGGTATGACCGCAGCGAAGAAGGCGAGCGGCCGACCCGCAGCGCTGCTGGCAGGCCCGCGGCAAGACCCGAACGAGGCGCGGGTAGCGAGCGCCCATTCCGTGGTTCGGCGGACAGGGGTACCACACGACCCGGGCGAAGCGAAGGAACCCGCAATGAAGGACCACCCAAGGCATCAAAGCGCGCAGGGAAACGCCCACCTGGCGATATCCGCCGTGGCGAAGCCCCGCAGGAGCGCCACCTGGACCAAAGCGCGAGGCCTACGCGCAAGCCCGGCAGCAAAGGACCTTGGAGCAAGGACGCTGCACCACGACGCCCTTCAGCTGGCGGCGAGTGGCGCGAAAAGAAGAACCGCAGGAAGAATACCGAACCCACTCTGGATGGCTTGATGCGCCTGAACCGCTACCTGGCGCAAAGCGGCATCTGCAGTCGCCGCGAGGCCGACGACCTGATCACCGCCGGGGTAGTGATGGTGAACGGCAAAGTGGTTACCGAACTGGGGACCAAGGTGTACCCCAGCGACAAGATCCACTACGGCGGACAGCGCCTGAGCATGGAGAAGAAACGCTACGTACTGCTCAATAAGCCCAAGGACTTCATTACCACCACCGACGATCCGCGCGACCGCCGCACCGTGATGAACCTGGTGGCCACGGCATGCACAGAGCGTCTCTATCCCGTGGGCCGCCTGGACCGCCAGACCACCGGCGTGCTGCTCATGACCAACGATGGCGACCTGGCCAAGAAGCTTACCCACCCCAGCCACGGTGCGGAAAAGATCTACCACGTCACCTTGGACAAGTCGGTTACCAAGGCCGATCTGACACAATTGGTGGAGGGGGTCGAACTGGAGGATGGCCCCGCACAAGCCGATGAGGCCAACTACGTGGACGGGGCCAGCAAAAAGGAAGTGGGGCTGAAGATCCACATGGGCCGCAACCGCATTGTGCGACGCATGTTCGAGCATTTGGGCTACGATGTGCTGAAACTGGACCGTGTTGTGTTCGCTGGCTTGACCAAAAAGGATGTGCCACGCGGTACATGGCGGCACCTCACCGAAAAAGAGCTGCTGTTCCTGACCAAGAGGAAGTGATCGGCGGTCGGTCGGCAAGGTTGTTCGGGACCAACACTTTCTTGTGTACGAACGGCACGCCTTTGGCCGTTGGCGCTACACGGCCCCCGGTAGCTTAGCAGCCGGGCCATCATGCGCGCATTACGCAAAGCTCTCCTCATCCTCGCTGTGGTATTCGCCACCGGGCTTACGGCCTTGGTGCTGCTGGCGCGCATCTACGAGGATGAAGTGAAGCAGGGCGTCATAAGCGCGCTCAACGAGCAGCTCAACGCACCCGTGGCCGTGAGCGGCATGGACCTCACGCTCATCGCACGTTTCCCAATGGCCAGCATGAACCTGCACGATGTGCTCATCATGGAGGTCCGCACCGACGAAGTGCCGTCCGACACCCTGCTCTTCGCCAAGGATCTCTTCCTGGAATTCAGCCTCTGGGGTCTTTTCCGTGGCGACTACACCCTGGAGCGCATCCATGGCGACAGTGTGAAGCTGTACCCCGGCATCGACACCAAGGGCGCTTACAACCACATCATCTGGAAGACCGACAGCACATCCACCGCCAGCGCTGACATCGCCTTGGAGAAGGTGAGCATGCAGGACCTTCAGCTGCGTTTCCGCGATGCACGCGGTGAGCTGGAGATCCGCAGCCACAGCCAGGAACTCGCCGTCCAGGGCCGCTTCACCGATGCCCTGAATGACCTGACCCTGAGCGGTAACCTGCACCTGCACCACTGGTTCCAAGGAACCGACACCCTCCTCGCCGACCGAAAGGCCGATGTTCGGCTGGCCATGAGCTTCGGAGGCGACGATGGCGCGTTCCGGATCACCCAAGGCGAGTTGATCAGCAACAAAGTGCCCTTGGAACTGACCCTGGAACTGCTGCCCAGCCCCACAGGCGACCAACTGGACCTGCGCGCCAACGGCTTGGGGCTGGACCTCGGCAACACCTTGGGGCTCCTGCCACGGAACATGCTACCCCAGCTCGATGGTTACGCCATCAAGGGTGCCGTTGACCTGGCCATCCGTTATAGTGGCCCTATCGACGGAGTAGGGCCAGCGCTGTCCTTGGGCGCCAAGATCACCAAGGGCAATGTGAAGGAGCGGCGCAGTGGTTCTGTGTTCTCCGATATCAACGGTGAGCTGGCCCGGAACTTAGCCCGAAGGGTGTACCCCGCAAGCTCCACATCCTTGGCTTTTCGGCGCGAAGCGGAAGCGGCACCCTGCGCGGCGACTGGCGTTCGGACGGACTCACGAACGCCTTGGTGAAGGCCGATCTGCAGGTGGACATCGCCCTTGCCGACCTGCTCCGTTTCGCGCAAGTGGATACCCTGGAGCAGGTGGATGGCAGACTTGCTGTTGATGCCCGCATAGAAGGACGGGTGCGCGATGTGGCGGACCTGAAGCCCGCCGACCTGCGCCCGCTGCGCATGGGTGGAACGGCCAGCTTGACCGGGGCATCGCTGAAGCTGAAAGGTGTTCGCCACCGCATCGAGGACCTGGACGCCCAACTTGCGCTGGAGGGCAACGATGCAGCCATCCACAGCCTGAAGGCCACCTTGCAAGGCGCCCACATTGTGCTGAAGGGACGCTTGGTGAACCTGATGCCCTACCTGCTCTTCGATGACCAACGACTGAGCATACAGGCCGAGGGCAGCGCCGACCGCATCGATCTGGCCGCGTTGCTGCAAGCCGATGATGCACCCCGGACCAAGCGCGACGACGACAAAAGCTATGCGCTTTCACTGCCCGCAAGCATTACGCTGGACCTGAAGGCCCGTGTCGAAGAGCTTGTCTTCGCGGACTTCAGCGCCACCGCCATCAATGGCACCATCCGCATGCAGGACCGTGTACTGAAGGTCTCGCCGGTCACCTTCAACACGGCCTCGGGCGCAGTGCTCGGCAGTCTGGAACTGGATGCACGCGGACCGGGTCCCTTCCCCTTGGCCGTGGATGCCACCTTCCAGGACATCGACATCAAGGAATTGTTCCGCGAGTTCGGGGACTTCGGGCAGGACTTCATCGGGCACCGGCACCTCAGCGGTCGTTCGCAGGCCAAGATCACCTTGCGGGTACCGCTTTCTCCCGCGCTCGACATGGACATGGACCGCTTGCTCTGCACCCTCGACATCGCCATCGACAACGGCGGCATCAAGGGGCACGCACCCTTGCTGGCTGTGGCGGATCACTTGAGGGACAACAGGCTTGTGGCACCCTTCGTGAACATCCCCGAACTGCGGAAACGCTTGGGCGATGTGCGTTTCGAACGGCTGGAGAACCGCATCGAGATCCGCGATGGCGCGGTACACATCCCCACCATGGAGGTGAAGAGCAGCGCCATGGACCTGGAGTTGAGCGGCACCCATTGGTTCGACGACCGCATAGAGCACCACCTGAACTTCCGCCTCAGCGACCTCTTCCGCATGGGCAAACCCACGCGTGACGAGTTCGGCCCGATCATGGACGACGGCACCGGCATGCGCGTGTTCCTGCGCATGTACGGCACCGCCAGCGACCCGCAGTTCAGCAACGATGGCGCCATGGCATCGGCTCGCCGCAAACAGCAGTTCCAACAGGAGAAGCAGGAGCTGAAAAGCGTGCTGCGCGAAGGCTTCGGCATTGGCAAAGGCAAGGGAACCGACCCGGTGACCACACAGCCCGAGCAGACCAAACCCGTGCTCGAAGTGGAGTGGGGCGACGAGAAGAGCAAGACCGAAGAAGCGCCCGCGGAAAAGCCCCGCAAGGGCCTGGGCAAGTTCCTGGACAAGTCCGATACGCATCGGACCAAGGACAAGGACGAGCAGGAACGGATCAAGGTGGAGGACCCGTGAGTGTGGCTTAGCGCATAGGATGACGCTCGCTCACGCACCCTTCGGGCGCGTTCGTCAAATGCAATTGAACCACGGATTCACACGGATGGACACGGATATTGGACCGTTACGTTCTTCCAGTGCACTGTGATCCAGTAGCACATTCATCCGTGTGCATCCGTGTCGATCCGTGGTTCCTTCAGAAACCAGTAAGCGCCGCAGGGCGCGTCGGTTAAGCCGCCATTGGCGAACTTCACGCCCCGCGCATGGACCTCTATAGCCGCAAACAACGTTGGAAAGTGGTGCTGGCCGCCGTGGCGCTGCTCATGGTGGGGGCATCGCTGTGGTACAGCAGCCGCATCGTGGAGACCGTGCGCCAAGAGGAGCGTCGCAAGGTGCGCATCTGGGCCGAGGCTGTGCAGAACCGCGCCGAGCTGGTGAACTACACCGAACGTCTCTTCGAGCGCTTACGCGAAGAGGAACGCAAAAAGGTGCAGCTCTGGGCCGAAGCCATGTTGCGCCTTGTGAGCACCGCCGAAACGGACTTCTCCTTCTACCTGAAAGTGGTGAGCGACAACACCACCGTGCCCGTCATCATCACCGATGCCAAGGGCGAAGCGAAGTTCCACCGCAACCTGCCGGAACGCATCACCAACGACCCCGAGCTACTGCGAGCCGAGGTGGCCGCCATGGCCGCTGTTTCGGAGCCCATCGAGATCGCCGTGGCCGACCAGAAGCAGTACCTCTACTACAAGGACAGCAAGGTCTTCACCGAGCTACAGGAGGTCATGGACGGCATCATCAGCTCCTTCATTTCGGAGACCGTGATGAGCACAGCGGCCGTTCCGGTGATCTACACCGACAGCACGCGGATCAACGTCATTGAGACCAGTAATCTTGAGGACCTGCGCTCCGGAGATACCCTTGCCTTGCTGGCTCGCATCGCGGTCATGGAGAAGGCCAATCCGCCCATCGAGATAAACCTTCCGGGCAAAGGCAGGCACTTCATCTTCTATGAGGAGTCGTTGGTGATAACCCGCCTTCGCTACTTCCCCTACGTGCAGCTCATCATCCTCGGCCTCTTCCTGCTGGTGGCCTATGCGCTCTTCAGTATCTTCCGCAATGCGGAACAGAACCAGGTGTGGGTGGGCATGGCCAAGGAGACCGCACACCAACTGGGCACACCGCTCAGCTCGCTGATGGCCTGGATGGAACTGCTGAAGGAGCAAGGTGTGGATCCAGATGCGATCAATGAAATGCGCAAGGACGTGGACCGCCTGGAGGTGATCACCGAACGTTTCAGCAAGATCGGATCAGCACCCGACCTCACGGCCGAAAAGCTCTACCACACCCTGCGCGCCACGGTGCTCTACCTGCGTCCGCGCTTGCCGGGCCGCGTGAAGATCGAAGTGCTCACCCCCGGGAACACCGAACTCGTGGTGCCGCTGAACCGCGCTCTCTTCAGCTGGGTCTTCGAGAACCTGATCCGCAACGCCATCGATGCCATGGAAGGCGAGGGCTCCATCACACTGGAGATCATCCCCGAAGGTGGCGTGGTGCACGTGGACGTGACCGACACCGGCAAAGGCATTCCGGCATCGCAGCACACCACGGTGTTCCGTCCGGGTTACACCTCCAAGAAGCGCGGCTGGGGCCTGGGCTTGTCGCTGAGCAAGCGCATCATTGAGCAATACCACGGCGGTAAGATCTTCGTAAAACGCAGCGCACCCGGCAAGGGCACCACGTTCCGGATCACCTTGAACCAGGGGGTGTTGGGGACGGCGTTGGTGAGTGAATGAAATACCGACCACGAAGATGAAACTCTGGCTCCTTTTTCTCTTAGTGCCACTTTGCGCTATAAAGGCAAATGATGGCAGATACTTGAGTGTCGGTGGAGTCCTCTATCCCACTCAAGAAACGCGGATCGCACTGACCAAGGAAGTGCTTTCATTCACTTGCCGTGAAGGACGATGCACGGTGGAGATACTATTCGAATTCACGAATCCCGACTCTTTGGAGCGCAAGGTTCTTGTCGGTTTTCAGGCACCATCGTCCGCTGGGGATGTGTCGGACTCTCTTAGCTCCGTAACACAGATCCGGGACCTCAGGGTCATGGTCGGAGGTAAGCTGCTACCATATGTGCAAATGGCTGCTGAATGTGAAGACTGCCCCTTGGATGAGTTGTCCAAGTTCGATTTCAGCCAATTCAACCAGGGTGTCTTCGTCTCTTTGTTCGAGGTCACATTCAAGCCCGGATTCACCGAGATTCATCATAGCTATTCGTTCCCGGCGAGCAGCCACGTGTACTTCGATCAGATCTATGGGTACATCCTCCGCACCGGCGCCAAATGGGCATCTTCCACGATAGCCGACCTGACGGTTATGATGGACATGGGTCCGAACACGTACTTCTATGTCAACGACGTTTTCGGAGCCACTGCTCAATGGTCCATCCTTGGCACAGGCAAGCTCACGTCCGCCACGTTCAACATAGGCGCAGGCACGACAGCCCGTATGGTAAGACTGCTCTCTGGCAAGCTGATGATAAACGTAAAGGACCTTCAGCCGAAAGAGAATATCGAATTCGGAGTGATCACTGTCGGCTCCTTCCTTGGTGTACCCACTCAGAATAATGAACAGTCAGACCTAAGCCCCAACGTAGCGGTGGCATTAAGCGCTCAGACAACAGACCTCGGATACAGGAAACTACCTCCGTTGGACAAGGACGAACTCCGACTCTTGCGTAACCTGTTGTATGCGCGCTACGGATACACCTTTAAGGACGCTGCACTACAACAGCTCGTTGAAGGCTTCGCTTGGTACGTGGCTGATCCGAACTTGCGCGCAAAAGACATCCCCTTCACATCAGCGGAGCAACGCTTTCTCGCTGAGATTGTTAGAAAGGAGAACGAGTAGGATCGGACAATGCCCGGCATCTACCTCCATATCCCCTTCTGCCGGAAAGCCTGCACCTACTGCGACTTCCACTTCAGCACCAGCACGCAGAGCAGGGAGCGGGTGCTGAACGCCATGCTGTTGGAATTGGAACAGCGCGCTGCGGAGCAGAAGGGAAAGGTGGACACCATCTACTTCGGTGGCGGAACACCGAGTTTGCTGGAACCGACGGAGATCGCGCATTTCATGCAGGACATCCGGGCACGCTTCGTAGTTGCATCGGATGCCGAGGTTACCCTGGAAGCGAATCCGGACGATATCACAGCAGAGCGTCTTGCCGCTTGGAAGGAACTCGGCATCACACGGCTGAGCCTCGGCACGCAGAGCTTCCGCGAAGAACGGCTCCGTTTTATGGGCCGCGCGCATACTGCGGACCAGGCCCGGCGCAGCATCGAACTCATTGCCAAGGCGGGCTTCGCGTCATGGACGATCGACTTGATCTACGGCCTGCCGCAGATGACGCTGGCCGAATGGGACGAACAACTGAGCGTTGCGTTGGACCACGGCATGCCGCACCTGAGCGCCTACTGCCTCACCGTGGAAGCGAAGACCGCGCTCGCACACCAAGTGGCCAAGGGCGTTGTACACATGCCCGAGGATGCCGACCAGAGCGCGCAGTTCGATCGTTTGATGGAGCGCATGGAACAGGCCGGACTGGTGCATTACGAGATCAGCAACTTCGGCCTGCCGGGCCACTTCTCACGCCACAACACAAGCTACTGGGAAGGGGTGCATTACCTCGGCATCGGCCCATCGGCACACAGTTACGATGGTGCCACAAGGCGCTGGAACGTGGCCAACAACCTGCGCTACGCGGCTGCTTTGGAAAGCGGAGATCCCCTCTGGGAAAGCGAGACACTGACGCCTGGGCAACGCACCAACGAACTTTTGCTCACCGGCCTGCGTACCATCGCGGGCGTGCCCCTGCACAAGCTGGAACTGGACGCCCTGGCCCTGAACCGTTCGAGCTACGAACAGCACTTGGCCAAAGGCCTCTTGCTGGTGCAGGATGGACGCTTAGTTTTGACCAAGGCCGGAAGGCACTTCGCCGACCGCATCGCCTCGGACCTGTTCGTAAGCGCCGATGATCGCACGGATCGAACATAAAGGACGCAGTTTCAGCGTCGATCTGTCGAAACCCCTCGACATCTCGCTGCCTGTGCAGGATGGCGAAGAGCAGTTGCGCGCCTGGTGGGTGGACCCCGTGAGCATGGAGCCGGTCCAGAACGGCGATGTGCGCTACGCCGTGAAGGATGGCGCCCCGGTGAACTTCCGGAACATCCGTTTCAACCCGCATGGGCATGGCACACATACCGAAAGTGTGGGCCACATCGCGCCGGAGATCCACCCCGTGGGGCGGCTGTTCAAACGGCACTTCTTCACCGCCCAATTGATAAGCCTGCTGCCCGAAACACGCCGCGCACCCGATGCCAAGGAGGACCTTGTGATCACCTTGGAGCAGTTGCGCAACGTGTTGGGCGACCGTCCGCCCGAGGCCTTGGTGCTGCGCACACTGCCACACCGCGACAACGACGGCCACCGCGACTGGAGCGGCAGCAATCCCTGCTACCTGCAAAGCACCGCATGCTCTTGGTTGCGCAGCATCGGCGTGAAACACCTGCTACTTGACCTCCCCAGCGTGGACCGCGAAGAGGATGGCGGCGTGCTCGCTGCCCACCACGCCTTTTGGGATTTCCCCAACACCGTGGACCTGGAGCGCACCATCACCGAGTTGCTGCACGTGCCGCGCGAAGTGCGCGATGGCGAATACCTGCTGGAATTGCAACTGGCCAACTTCACGAACGACGCGGCTCCCAGTCGTCCGGTGCTCTACGCTATTCTGCCATGACACTGGCCGAATTCCGCGAGCACTGCCTGCAATTTCCGGGTTTCAGCGAGAACTTTCCGTTCGATGAGAACACCCTGGTCTTCCGCGTGGGTGGTACTTCGGGCGCACCCGGCAAGATCTTCGCCCTGATGGACGTGGACCTCTTCGTGAGCGTGAACCTGAAGTGCGACCCGGAGCGCGCCATCGAATTGCGCGAACAGTATCCCGGCATCACGCCCGGCTACCACATGAACAAGCAGCACTGGAACACGGTGCTCACCGATGGCAGTGTGCCGCACAAGCTCTTGCTTGAATTGGCCGAGCACAGTTATGCGCTGGTGCGAGCTTCGTTGCCGAAGAAGGTGAGGGAGGGCTTGGAGTAGTCCAAGCCACCCTCCCCCGCAGCTACCTTTGCCGCTCATTCCCAAAGGCATCCATAGAACGCCCGCATATCGGCCGCTTGTTGTTGAGCTACTTCTTCCGCGGCCTGCTGGTGCTGGTGCCCATTACGGTTATCGCTTGGGCCTTCTGGCAGTCCTTCGCGTTCCTGGACAGCATCATCCCCATGGAAGTGCCCGGCACCGGCCTGGTGCTTCTGCTGGCCATTATAACATTGGCTGGTTGGCTGGCCTCTACACTGCTATTCGAACCCTTCGTATTCATCGGCGAATTGATCTTGGAGCGGGTACCCTTCCTGAAGACCCTTTACGGCGCCGTTAAGGACTTGATGGAAGCCTTGGTGGGCAACAAGAAGAAGTTCGATCAGCCAGTCTTGGTGAGCTTGGGCCACGGAATGGACGCCCAGCGGATCGGCTTTATGACACAGACCGACCTGAGCCACTTGGGTATCGGTGCGGACCGTGTGGCAGTGTACCTGCCGCACGCCTTTGCCTGGAGTGGAAACCTGATCATAGTGCCCACCGTGAACGTGACGCCTTTGGATGCCAGCGCCCCCGATGTGATGAAATTCGTGGTAAGCGGCGGGGTTTCGCACACGGACGAGGACGAACACGCCTAAGCGCCTTGGCATAGCCGTTGTAAGGACGGCAGACAACATGAAGGAACTACTCACCCTGATCGCTTCGGCCGTATTGCTCTTCACCTGGCTTCCCGTGAACAGCCAAACGGTGGTGACACCTGGGTCCTACGGATTCAGCAATGGCGTACACCCCACCTACAGCTTCATCTTCGAGGGTACCGACGTGAAATACGTGGAGAGCTACTGGCGCGATGAATTGAAGAAGATCAGCCATGGCGTTAGCACCAAGAAGGAGCTGGTGGGTGCTGGTGCCTTGATACCGGCCGTAAGCCCCGACACGGTGCGCGTGCTGATGAAGGCCGAAAGCCGCAAGGGCAGCCCGCTGCTAACGGCGCACGTCGCCATCTTCACAACGGCAGGGTATGTGGGTCCGGACAGCGACCCCAAGGTATACGCGGCGGGACAAGCCTTTGTACAACAGCACTCCACCGCCTTGCGCAGGCAGCTCGCCCAGCAGGAGCTTAATGCTGCGGAGAAGGCCCTTGGCAGGGCCAGTACCGAACTGGCCGGTCTGCAGCGCGATAAGGAACGGGCCGAGCAGAGCGTTGTGAAAAGCCAACAAAAAGCCGCCGAGGACTTGAGGAACAGCAACGCACGAAGGCCGCATTGGAAGAACTCGCACCACGCGTGGAGACCAAGCGCAACGAGGTGAGCGCTGAGCCGAGCGACGAAGGCACCAAGGAGTTGAACGCCTTGTTGAAGGAACAGACGCGCACGGAAAGCAGCATGCGAAAGGCCCAGGAAAGCGAACGGGCCATGATCAAGAAGGCGGACGACCTGACGTGGCAGATCAAGAAGAACGCGGAGGATCAAGTGAAGAAGGAGGCCGAGATCGCCCGGCAGGAGACCTTGGTGGACGCGCTGCGCGAGAAACTCGCGGCGATCGAATAAGGCATTCGAGCTACACCTACCTTGGCGCCCACTTCGCCATGCACGCCCGCCGCAATGCCCTTGTGCTGCTGCACATCACCGTGCTCATTTGGGGCTTCACAGGCATTTTCGGCAGGCTCATAGACCAACCGGCGGACCAGCTGGTATACACCCGCACCATCATCGGCATTGTAGGCTTGGTGGTGGCCAGCTGGTGGATGGGTTTTCCTGTTCTCCCCAACCGCCGCGATGTGTGGCACCAAATGCTTACCGGAGTGGTCATCGCCGGGCACTGGTGGACCTTCTACCATGCGATCAAGATCAGCACCGTGTCGGTGGCCGTGGCCTGCCTGGCCTCCAGCACCATCTTCACCGCCCTGCTGGAACCCATCTGGACCAAGCGCCGCATACTGCCTTACGAACTGCTTCTGGGCATGGTGGTGCTGGTGGCCCTACTCCTGATCTTCGGGCTGGAGACCGAATACCGTTTAGGCATAGTCGCGGCCACCACCTCGGCCTTGCTCTCGGCCTGGTTCACTGTGGTGAATGGCCAGTTGATCAAACGCGATCATGCCGGACGCATCGGGCTGTACGAGCTCTTGGGTGCTACGCTGATCATAGGGCTGTGGCTTGGCGTTGATGGCAAGCTGCCTCCTCCGCTTTGGGAACTTGCGAGCGACCAGATCCTGTGGCACCTCCTGCTGGGCCTGGTGTGTACCTCCTTCGCCTTCGTGGCCGGCATCGCCGTGATGCGACAACTCAGTGCCTTCACCGTCAGCCTCACCGTGAACCTGGAGCCGGTGTACAGCATCATCCTGGCACTGATCATCTGGGGCGAGTCGGAACAACTGCACATGGGTAGTTACCTCGGTTTCGCGTTGATCTTGTTGAGCTTGTTCGTGAATGGGATGTTGGCTCGTAGGAAGTCAGCGATATTGGAGGAGCAGCGTTTGCAGAGTCGTTAGTCGTTGGTGGCCAGTTCCGCACGGCGCCACTAACGACCGACCACTAACCACTAACGACTCGAACGCCCGGTAGGGCTTCGATCTCGGACCTTTGTACCATGCGTCGCATCATCACCCTGATACTCCTCCTGGTCGTGGGCTTGCTGGTGTTCTTCCTCACCAAGGCTATTTATGCCCCGTCGGAACCCACTGAGCAGATCTCGAGCACCGTGTTGCTGGAGCGCGTGCGCCCGGTACTGAAACTAGTGACCGTAGAAGGTGACTTCAGCGAGCTGTTCTCCTACCAGAGCAGTGATGCCACCTTCGAGTGGATGAAGCGCTTCAGCCCCTTCCAGAAGAAGGCCATTCTGCGTGTGAAAGGCCGGGCCAGCGTGGGCTACGACCTCGAAGGCTTGAACCTGCAGATCGATGAGGAAAGCCGCACCGCGACCTTGCTCGGCATGGACCAGCCCAAGCTACTTTCGCTGGAGCACGATGTGGATTACTACGACATCGAGGCAGGCTCCTTCGCCTCCTTCACCGCCGCCGACCACACCCGGATCAATGCGCAAGCCAAGGAACTGATCCGCGGCAAGGTGCCCAGCAGTGGCCTCTACGAAGCCGCCGAAGCCCAGCGGAACGACATGCTG
>JBBEDG010000179.1:0-15722 GCA_040881405.1 Flavobacteriales bacterium
GGGATCATGCCACCTACGAACAACAAGGCCAACACATCAGCCTTGTAGATGTCGATGCCGGTGATGCCCGACATGCCCACGTAGGCTGCGAACAGCGCGAGGGCGGTAAGTGCTGCGGAAGCGATGGCGAAACCTTTGCCGGTAGCTGCGGTGGTGTTGCCCACAGCGTCCAGGTTGTCGGTGCGCTCGCGCACTTCCTTCGGCAGGCCGCTCATTTCGGCGATGCCACCGGCATTGTCCGCAATTGGACCGAAGGCGTCGATGGCGAGCTGCATGCCTGTTGTGGCCATCATGCCAGCCGCAGCGATCGCAACGCCGTACATGCCTGCAAGCGTGAAGGAACCCCAGATACCAGCAGCGAGGATCAGGATGGGGAGCACGGTGCTCTCCATGCCCATGGCCAGACCACCGATCACGTTGGTGCCGTGGCCAGTGCCGCTCTTCTGCACAATGCTGTCTACCGGACGACGACCCATGCTGGTATAGTACTCGGTCACGATGCTCATCAACGTACCCACGGTGAGGCCCAGGATGATCGCGTAGAATACGCGCATGCTGGTCACCTCCACGGAGATGCCGTTGCGCACGAACTGCATGGTATCAGGCATCATCCAATCCACCACGAAGTAGCTGCTGATGGCCACCAACACCATCGATCCCCAGTTGCCGAGGTTCAAGGCGTTCATCACACTGTCGCTGTCCTTCTTGATGCGAACGAACAGGGTGCCCACAATGCTGAAGAGCACACCCAGACCGCCGATCACCATCGGAAGCAGGATCGGCGCCATGCCATCGAAATTGTCGGCGCTCACCACTTCGCGACCCAGTACCATGGTCGCAAGCATGGTGGCAACGTAGCTACCGAAGAGATCGGCGCCCATGCCGGCCACGTCGCCCACGTTGTCGCCCACGTTGTCGGCGATGGTGGCGGGGTTACGGGCGTCATCCTCGGGGATGCCAGCTTCCACTTTGCCCACGAGATCTGCGCCCACGTCGGCGGCCTTGGTGTAGATGCCACCGCCCACACGGGCGAAGAGCGCGATGGACTCAGCGCCCAGCGAGAAACCCGCGAGCACTTCGAGGCAGGTCATCATCTGCTGGCCGTTCGCGCCACCATCGGTGACGTACATGCCGAGGAATACGATGAAGAGCGAGCTGAGACCGACAACTGCGAGGCCAGCAACGCCGAGGCCCATCACAGTACCGCCGTTGAAGCTCACCTTCAGGGCTTGTGCCAGGCTGGTGCGTGCGGCCTGCGTGGTGCGCACGTTGGCCTTGGTGGCGATGCTCATGCCGATCCACCCGGCGAAGGCGCTGAAGAAGGCACCGATCAGGAAGGCGATGGCGATGACCCAGTCGCTGTGTGGGTGAAGCGTACCGCTCCAAGCGAGCAACACGGCCGCAAGCACTGCGAAAACGCCGAGCACTTTCCACTCGGCCTTCAGGAAGGCGCTGGCACCGCGGGCAATGTAGCCGGCCAGTTCCTGCATGTTGGCATCGCCAGCATCCTGTTTGCTCACCCACATGGCCTTGGCGATCATAACCACCAGGCCAACCACACCCATCAGGGGGATGTAGTACATCAGTTCACTTCCCATTTCAGTTCGGTTGATCGTTCGTTAATGTCCTGTTCTTCAGTAGAAAAGGCAATACCCATTGCGCTGCAAGGGCCGCAAAAATAGACGAATGCTTGGAAGTTGGTGGGTCGGGCGGCAAACAGGAAGCATGAAGCCACGCATGGTGATCGATCGACAGGCCGCACACATCATGTCATTCGGCCCTGTGCAAAGCCCGGCGCAAGTTCTACATTGCAAGCACGTTCACAGTTCCACAGTATCGATGAGGCTGCATGTATCCACTCTCGGTATTTTGATATGCGTGCCACTCACAGCGCAGGTGGCCGATATCCATTTCGGACTTGGCCATGGCGGATTCCAGTTGGGTAAGGGAGTGTACGGTCGGTCTGCCACGCAAGTGGATGTTTCCGATGTCGATGTTGCGCATGTGGGCTTGCGATACGCCGATGCCATGTCCAAGCGCTCCAGCATGCGCTTCACACTTGGTTTGCAGCGTTTGCGTTACCATCGCGAAGCGACTTCCGATCGTGACCGCTCGCTGCTCGACCTCTCGGTCTGCTATGCTTACCTGGGACTGGAGCCGACATTC
Organism: Flavobacteriales bacterium; assembly: GCA_040881405.1. Classification (GTDB taxonomy): domain Bacteria; phylum Bacteroidota; class Bacteroidia; order Flavobacteriales_F; family PHOS-HE28; genus PHOS-HE28. The sequence goes on from JBBEDG010000179.1 coordinate 2,167, forward strand.
AGGCCGATCGGAAAGGTCCAGGGGCTTGTGTTGTCCTTCCCTGTGAACTTCTCCTTTCGCACTGGAGCGCAGGGCACAGGGTCGTATGAGTCCTTCTACTCGCCCGACACGAGCTACGCCCTCAACAATGAACCCGTTTCCATAGGCGGCTTCAACATCGAGCTACAGGGCGCGCTCGCCTACGAGGTACCCATCTCCGAGCAGATGGGGCTCAGCTTGGGCGGGTTCGTCGCGTACGGTCTTTTCGATCAAGCCGGAGGGTCGATCCCCTACAAGCTTTACCACATGGGGTTCAGAGTGGCCGTGTACCACAAGCACGCGCTGGCCCGCTTTTTTCCGGAGAAATGAGCCGTCGTTGGCGGTCTCGACACGGATAGAGGAATCTACTTCACCAAGTACATCACCTCCTTCACAGCCTTTACCGTCCTCGCCACGCTGGGCAGCGATAGGTCGATCAGGTTCGGGGTGAAAGGCAGCGGCACATCGGCCTGGGTGACGCGCAACACGGGTGCATCGAGGAAATCGAAAGCATCCTTTTGGGCACGGAAGGCGATCTCGCTGGCAATGCTTCCCAGCGGCCAGTTCTCATCCACCACTACTAGGCGGTTGGTCTTACGCACACTTTCAAGGATCGTCGCGTGGTCCATGGGGCGGATGGTGCGCAGGTCGATCACCTCGGCATCGATGCCTTCCTTGGCCAACTCCTCGGCCGCGCCCAATGCGACTTTCATCATCTTTCCGAAGGAAACGATCGTGACGTCCTTGCCCGCGCGCTTGATGTCGGCCTTGCCGATGGGCAACAGGTACTCGCCATCGGGGATCTCGCCCTTATCGCCGTACATGCGCTCGCTTTCCATGAAGAGCACCGGATCGTTGTCGCGAATGGCGGCTTTCAGCAGGCCCTTGGCATCGTAGGGCGTGCTCACGGTGATCACCTTCAGGCCGGGAATGTTGGCGTACATGGCCTCGAAGCTCTGGCTGTGCGTAGCCGCCAGCTGGCCTGCACTGCCGTTGCCGCCGCGGAACACGATGGGCACGTGGAACTGGCCGCCGCTCATCTGCAGCATCTTGGCCGCGTGATTGATGATCTGGTCGGCCGCCAGGATCGCGAAGTTCCAGGTCATGTACTCCACTATAGGGCGCAGACCGTTCATGGCGGCACCCACGGCTATGCCCGTAAAACCCAGCTCGGCGATCGGGGTATCGATCACCCGTTTCTCGCCGAACTCGGCCAGCATGCCCTTGCTCACCTTGTAGGCGCCGTCGTACTCGGCCACTTCCTCACCCATGAGGAACACGTTGGGGTCACGGCGCATCTCTTCGCTCATGGCCTCGTTGAGGGCCTCACGGAACTGTACGGTACGCATGGTCTTTTCTGGAATGGGTGCCAAAGTATGCGCCTCGCTCTTCAGGGCATTGGTCCGCAGAGTGCGAAATGCCGCAAAGCCTGAAGGGCATACGTATCTAAGTGCCTTTCTTCACGGCAGGCGCATCGGTACAGTCCGGGTCATCGGGCGCACATTCCTCGCGGACCTTTTCCAGCACGTCGTCCTTGGTCGACTTCGACACCACCTTGCCATGGTCGATCATCACTTCCTGCTGGATGACGCGCACCGCGCCCTTGTTCGGTTGTATCGGACGACCATGCTCTTGCGCCCACACGTAAGTGAACTCAGCTCCGAGAAAGAAGATCTGCGAACTGTATGCGGTCCATAAGAGCAAGCTGATCAAGCCGGACGCCGCTCCGAAGGTCGAGGCAGGATCGGCTTGCTCGAAGTAGAACGCGATCAGCCATTTACCGATGTCGAACAAGATGGTTGTGAAGAGCGCGCCGGGTATCACGTCCTTCCACTCCACTTCAGCATCGGGCAGATACTTGAACAGTGTGGCGAAGATGCCGGTGGTGAAGATAATCTCCAGGATCAAGGTCACCAGGGTCAGGATATACCCACTGGCTCCCGGAAGAGCCTCAGTGATACGTGTTGCGAAGCCCACCACCAGCGCGTTCACACCGAAGCTGACCACCAGCAGGAAGCCCATACCCAGTACGAGGGAGAAGGCCAGTACACGCGTCTTCAGCATTGCCAGTATGCTGCTTTTCGGCCGTGGCTGGATGCTCCAGATCTTGTTCATGGAGTTCTTCAGGGAATTGAAGACGGTGGTTGCACCGATGAACAGTGTGACGATACCAATGATGGTCGCCTTCAGCGAATTGCCACTGAGGTAGGCATCGCCCAACATGCTTTGTAGCGAGCGTGCGGTCTCAGCACCCACAAGCCCGCTGATCTCACCGAACAATCGGCCTTCCGCTGCATCCGGACCAGCAATCATCCCGGCTATCGCGATGACAACCACGAGGAGCGGGACGATGGAGAAGATGGTGTAGTAGGCGAGGGCCGCACCCAGTTCAAAGGTGTTGTCGTTACTGAAAGCCTTTGCGGTAAGCTTGGCATAGCGAAGCACGATGCTGCCAAAGCGTTTGGCCCTGCCTAAGATCGAGTTGTCCACGTCAACTTGGTCGGGAGTGCTTGACATGTCTGCTACTACGGTGTGATGGTATTCCTGAAGTCCACAGGGGATGCCGGATCCTTGCAAGCGTTGGAGATCCTTACACGATCGCACAAAGGAACGCGGAGAACTGCCCCGGCCGATGCGGGGTCCAACATTGGATCTGATGTTAACACGCCCCAAAGGCGGGCAATTGGCTTCCCGAGTGCATCATCGACCGATCCACCATCCACGCAGGGTGGTTAAGTTTGCCAGCCCGAATACTTGGCTTCCCGTTTCGCATGTCTGTTGAAACAGCCGCAGAAGACATGTCCGGGCGCGAACAACGGAACCAGACCATCGTTCTCTATCGACCATGAAGATCCTCGTCCTTTTGAGCCAGGTGCCCGATACCACGGCACGTATTGCTTTCACCAACGACAACACCCAGTACGACGCCAACGGTGTCACCTTCATTGTGAACCCTTACGATGAGTGGTACGCCCTGGTCCGTGCCTTGGAATTGAAGGAAGCTGCTGGTGCAGGCACCGTTACCACCATCACCGTGGGCGGCGCCGATACCGATGCCACCATCCGCAAGGGCCTGGCCATTGGTGCCGATGAGGCCGTGCGTGTGGATGCCCAACCCACCGACGCCATGCAGGTGGCGCAGCAGATCGCAGCCTACGCGGCCGACAAAGGCTTCGACCTGATCCTGGCCGGCAAGGAGACCATCGATCATAACGGCGGCCAAGTGGGTGCCATGGTGGCCGAACTGCTGGACCTGCCATATGTGCCACTGGCCAGCAAACTTGATGTGGCCGGCACCACCGCCACCGTGGAGCGCGACGTGCCCGGCGGGGTGGAAGTGCTGGAGGTGGCCCTGCCACTAGTGATCGGCGCCAGCAAAGGCATGGCCGAGCAGCGCATCCCAAACATGCGCGGCATAATGGCCGCGCGCACCAAGCCCCTGAACGTGGTGCCCGCCGCCGCCATCGAGGACGTAGCCAAGACCGTGAAATTCGAACTTCCACCGGCCAAGGGCGCCGTGAAGATGATCCCCGCCGAAGACGCCGGACAGCTCATCGAACTGCTGCACACCGAAGCAAAGATCATCTGATACCGACGATTCTTCGGCGTCCATTCCTGATCCTTTAGAACGCACCCGTACCGTCGACCCATTGGGTCGACTTCAAAATACTGAAGCGCCACATGAGCACCATCGTATTCATCGACACCCGCGGAGAGAAACTCTCCAAGGCCGCCCAAGAGGCCGTTACCTACGCCAGCCAGCTTGGCGGCTCCGTTACCGCTGTCACCTTTGGTGATGGCAAGGCCCTCGAAAGCCTTGGCGCCCAAGGCGCCAGCAAGGTGATCGTGGCCCGTGGCGTAAAATCCGTGGACGGCCAGCAGCTCACCAAGCTGGTGTGCGACATCGCCCAGAAGGAGAACGCCACCACCATCGTGTGCGTGAACGACGCCACCGGCAAGGCTGTGGCACCGCGCGTTGCAGCCCGGTTGAAGGCTGGGCATGTGGCCGGGGTAACCGCCCTGCCGGACGGAGGGCTTTTCCGCCGCAACGTGTTCAGCGGAAAGGCCCGCGCATTCGTGGAAGTGACCAGTGCTGTGAAAGTGATCAGCATTTCACCCAACTCAATTCCCATCGCCAAAGGTGATGGTACCGCTGCTGTTGAGGAATACAGCGGCGACCTCGGCACAGCGCGCATCACCGTGAAGGAATTGCGCAAGGCCGGTAGCGGCATACCATTGCCCGAAGCCGAGCGTGTGGTAAGCGCAGGTCGCGGTTTGAAAGGACCCGAGAACTGGGGAGGCGTGGAAGAACTCGCCACTCTGCTCAACGCCGCAACCGCCTGCAGCCGCCCCGTGGCCGACATGCACTGGCGTCCGCACCACGAGCACGTGGGACAGACCGGCGTAGCCATCCGCCCGAACCTCTACATCGCCATCGGCATCAGCGGCGCCATCCAGCACCTGGCCGGCGTTAACCAGAGCAAGGTGATCTGCGTGATCAACAACGATCCCGAAGCACCCTTCTTCAAGGCCGCCGACTACGGCATCGTGGGTGATGCCTTCGAGGTGCTGCCCAAGCTGATCGAAGCGGCGAAGAAGTTGAACGCGGAGCGGTAGGGGGAGGGCAGTTGTCAGGGATCAGTTGTCAGGGGGTGCGAGCCGAGAGCTTGGTGTTCTCCGTGCTGGTTTGTGCAGGCCCAACGGTGCGCCCCATCTCACTTTGCTATCCGCATTGAGGCGATCCGACAACTGACTACTGCCAACTGTTTTTTTCTCCACGGAGTCGTGGTCGTCAATGGTGCGCAGTTCCTCGCCCGAGTCCAGCAGAGTGCCCCGCAAACCTTGGGGTTTGATCGGAGTTTTCCATTGCGGTGGTCTGACAACTGACAACCGTTCAACCGACAACTCTTCCCCGAACCCGTATCTTCACGGCCCGCCACGAACAGCATGGAGAAGGTCGATCTGCGCTTCCTGCGCATTACGTACAGCCACACGCACGCAGGCGCCTACGCGCTGATCCTCGCCGAAGTGGAAGGGGACCGCAGGCTGCCCATCATCATCGGTGGGGTCGAAGCCCAGGCCATCGCGATCCAGGTAGAGAACATCAAACCTGCCCGTCCGCTCACCCACGACCTCTTCAAGAACCTTTCGGATTCGCTGGGGGTGAAGTTGAAGGAGGTGATCATCAACGACCTGGTGGAGGGCATCTTCCACGCCAAGCTGGTGCTGGAGCAGAAGGGCAAGGAAGTGGAGATAGATGCGCGCAGCAGCGACGCCATCGCCTTGGCCCTGCGCTTCGATTGCCCCATCTACACCTACGAATTCATCCTCGGTGCCGCTGGCCTGAAGGTGGAGGAAGGCGACGAAAGCGAAGGCGCCGAAGAGACCGGTGTGATCAGGTCCGAGAAGAAGCCCAGCGCAGCATCCACGATGGAGGAATTGCACAACATGTTGGAGGAGGCCTTGGACAACGAGGACTATGAACGCGCCTCCAAGCTGCGCGACGAGATCAAGCGGCGGGGGGAAACCAATTAGTCCCCAGTTGACCGTTGTTAGTGCGGACTGACAACTGATAACCGACAACTGGGACTTCCACCCTTGCTTGAACGGAACTTGCTCCCGACCTTGCCGCACCAGCCGAACGACCATGTCCGCCAGAACCGCCCTACGAATCCTTGCTGGCGCGTTCGCCATCCTTCCACTTTCCGCTGTTGCACAGGGACTCGTTCCACAAGCGCTTAGCGGGCCTGGTGTGGAAAGCATCCTGCGCGGCCTGCTCGGCATGGCCAGCATCATCGCCATTGCGTGGCTCTTCAGCGCCAAACGCAAACAGGTGGATTGGCGCGTGGTGGGCATCGGCCTCACCATCCAGCTTGTACTTGCGCTGTGCATCCTGTACGTGCCCGCCGTTCAGTTCGCTTTCGAGTTCGTGGGCAAGATCTTCGTTAAAGTCCTCGACTTCACCCGCATAGGCAGTGAGTTCCTGTTCCGCGACCTGATGAACGTGAACAGCTTCGGGTTCATCTTCGCTTTGCAGATACTTCCCACCATCATCTTTTTCAGCGCGCTCACCAGCGTGCTCTTCTACCTCGGCGTGATCCAGAAGATCGTGTACGGCCTGGCCTGGGCGCTGAACAAGACCATGAAGCTCAGCGGTGCCGAAAGCCTGAGCACCGCAGGCAACATCTTCCTTGGCCAGACCGAAGCACCGCTGATGGTGAAGGCCTACTTGGACAAGATGAACCGCTCGGAGATCTTCCTGGTAATGACCGCCGGAATGGCAACCGTGGCGGGCGGCGTGCTCGCGGCCTACGTGGGCTTCCTCGGAGGCGATGATGCCGTGCTGCGTCTCTTCTTTGCCAAACACCTGCTCACCGCCAGCGTGATGGCAGCGCCCGGTGCCGTAGTGGTGGCCAAGATCCTCTTTCCGCAGACCGAGCCTATCGATCAGCGCATGGAAGTGAGCCAGGAAGTGGTGGGCAGCAACTTCCTCGATGCCATGGCCAAGGGCACTACCGAAGGCCTGAAACTCGCCGTGAACGTGGGTGCCATGCTGCTGGTGTTCTTCGCCTTCATCGCCCTGTTCAACTTCGTCTTCATCAAGATCGGCGACTGGTCGGGATTGAATCCATGGATCGCCTCGGTGACCAATGGCAACTTCAAAGTGCTTTCACTGGAGTTCATGCTCGGCTACCTCTTCGCACCGCTGATGTGGCTGATCGGTGTGGCCAGTGAGGACATCACGCTTACGGGAAGGTTGGTCGGCGAGAAGATCATCGCCAGCGAATTCGTGGGCTACGAAAGCCTGGCCACTTTGAAGGCCCAAGGTGCTTTCACCTACCAGCGCAGCATCGTGATGGCCACCTACATGCTGTGCGGCTTCGCGAACTTCGCCAGCATCGGCATCCAGATCGGCGGCATCGGTTCGCTGGCCCCCAGCAAACGCGAATGGCTCAGCGAGTTCGGATTTAGGGCGCTGTTGGGCGGCACGTTGGCGTCTTTGCTGAGTGCGACGATCGTTGGGATGATGATCTAGTCCGACCGTCCGACAGGCTTGTCACCGCGAGGATGCGAAGCGGCAGCCTGTCGACGAGCTGAAGATCACCCAAAGCACTACTTGCGATCCGTGTTTCATGCGCTGTGGATCTGGCGATCCTTACCTCGCGGTCATGCTGTAACGACCAACGCCCTTCGAACTCTCCCTCCTCACCGGCCAGCCAATGATCGCTGTTCATTCATCGTTGTTCGACGTGCTGCCCCTGCCGACTTGAATAAGGTTGGGACGAAGCACCAAGGCCCTGACCAACGACCAACGAACAACGACTCCAATGCGCCGCTTCCTTGCCATCCTCTCCATACTCGCCCTTCTCGGCGGCCTGGCCTGGTACTTCAAAGCGGATCTCCCCATCCCTGCTCCGATACCACTGGCGCCCGGCACTCCGCTGGATTCCCTGCACGGCGTGGTCGTGTACCACAACGGCAGCATGAGCAACGTGAGCGGCCGCAACGTGGTGGATGGCTACAACGTGGGTCTGCGCTACCAATGCGTGGAGTTCGTGAAGCGTTACTATTTGGAGCACTACGGGCACCGCATGCCCAACAGCTACGGCCACGCGAAGGACTTCTTCGATGCAAGCGTGAAGGATGGGGCCCTCAGCGCGGATCGTGGGCTACTGCAATTCACCAACCCCAGTCCATCAAAGCCAGCGGTCGGCGATCTGCTGATCTTGGATGGCTGGGGTGGGAATGCCTACGGGCATGTGGCCATTGTAAGTGAGGTAAGTGATGGTGAGCTGGAAGTGGTGCAGCAGAACACCGGCAGCACGCGTGGCACTTATGACGTGGACCTGGTCGACGGAAAATGGCGCGTGGAAAGTGACCGTGTGCTGGCTTGGTCGAGGATGCCTTGAGGGGGCGTGGATTATTCATCGATGGTCGTGGTTCCAGTTGTCAGCTCCCAGTTGTCAGGGAGCATGATCGAAGGACCGCGCAAACCTTGGAACAAAGCACTTCCGCCCCTGACAACGGAGAACTGGCAACTGCTTATCCTTCGAAGGACGCTTTTCTTAGCCCCCCTAAGCCCTCGCCGTTAGCTTTGGCGTTTCATGGCCGGTTCTCGCTTTGATGCATTCACCGAACGCGCGGTACAACTGATCTCCGGTCAGCTGGAGCGCGTGCGCCTCTGGTTGATCCAAAGCCGGGCGAAAGAACTGGTGCTGTTGGCTCTGCCCTATCAAGTTGCAGCTGTGCTTACGGCATTGGTCGCTGTGGGCTATGCCTGGCTCTTCCACTGGATGGAGGACCAGAACTTGGCGCTGCTGGCCCACGATCGCCGTTGGATCTTCCTTTCTGCACCAGTGAGCTTCCTTATCTCGTGGTTCCTGGTGGTCCGCTTTGCACCGCTGGCGGGAGGAAGTGGCATTCCGCAATTGATGGCCGCCATCGAAGTGGCCACCGACAAGAAGCGCGATGCCTCCTGGCGCTTCCTCAACCTGCGCATCATCCTGGTGAAGGTCGCCAGCAGCCTTACCATGGTGGTGGGCGGCGGCGCCGTTGGGCGGGAAGGACCCACTCTGCAGATCGCAGGCAGCATCTATCGCACCGTCCACAAGCTGCTCCCGCCATTCTGGCCCCGTGTCAGCCGCAGGATCATGATGATCACCGGTGGCGCTGCTGGATTGAGCGCCGCGTTCAATACGCCGCTTGGTGGTATCGTGTTCGCTGTTGAAGAGCTCACCAAGACCCACATCGCGCAGTTCCGTACCGCCGTGCTCACAGCCGTGATCCTAAGCGGTATGACCGCCCAGTGGTTGCTGGGGCCCTACCTCTTCCTGGGTTACCCGAAACTGGAGGCCGCCACATTCTCCTTCATGTACAAGATCCTGCTGATCGCACTGGTCTCAGGTGCAGCAGGTGCGTTCTTCTGCCGGGGGATCCTGGCCTTTGACAAGTTGCGGCGGAGCTTGAGCAGCCTTCCCAAGCAAGCTGGTCTGACGATCGCCTGCGCCATGCTCTTCGCCATTACGTTCTGGTTCCTCGGCCCACATACCGTGGGTAGTGGTAAGGCCTTGCTGGAAGAATACCTCTTCGCCGATCAGATGAACCCCGATGCCAAGAACGTGGGCGCCCGCATACTTGGTCCCTTGTTCAGCTTCAGTGCTGGTGGTGCTGGCGGCATTTTTGCTCCAGCCCTTTCTGCCGGTGCTGCCATCGGCGGTTGGATCGCTCCCTGGTTCGAACCCAGCCGAGGCCAATTCAATCTGCTCGTGCTCGCTGGTATGACGGCCTTCCTCACCGGCGTTACCCGTTCGCCTTTCACCAGCGCCATCCTCGTACTGGAGATGACCGACCGCCACAGCGCCATCTTCCAACTGATGTACGCCGCCATGATGGGCTACCTCATCGCCTTTGCCTTCGACCGCAAGAGCTATTACGAACGGATGAAGGAACGCCTCTTGAAGGCCATCCCGAATTTCAAGCCGGAAGCACAGCCGGAGGAGAAGTTCGAGTGATCTCGGGCTGTAGCCCGAAGCCCGCAGCTGGAAGCTGGAAACCAACGCGGTACCTTCGCACTCGCCATGCAACAATACCACGACCTCCTCCGCCACATCCTCGACAACGGCGCCCAAAAGCACGACCGCACAGGCACGGGCACGATCAGTTGCTTCGGTTACCAGATGCGCTTCGACCTCAGCGAAGGCTTCCCGCTGGTTACGACCAAGAAGCTGCATGTGAAGAGCATCATCCACGAGCTGCTCTGGTTCCTGCAAGGCGACACCAACATCAAGTACCTGCAGGACAATGGCGTGAAGATCTGGGACGAGTGGGCCGATGCCGATGGCAACCTGGGTCCGGTGTACGGCTACCAATGGCGCAGCTGGGCCACGCCCGATGGCCGCACCATCGATCAGATCACCAACCTGGTGGAGATGATCAAGAAGAACCCGGACAGTCGGCGCTTGATCGTGACCGCATGGAACCCTGCCGACGTGGACCGTATGGCGCTGCCGCCCTGCCACACCATGTTCCAGTTCTACGTTGCGGAAGGGAAGCTGAGCTGCCAGCTCTATCAACGCAGCGCTGATACTTTTCTCGGTGTTCCTTTCAACATCGCGAGCTACGCACTGCTCACCATGATGATCGCACAGGTCACCGGCTTGAAGGCGGGCGAGTTCGTCCACACCTTCGGCGATGTACACTTGTACAACAACCATCTGGAGCAGGCGAAACTGCAACTGTCGCGCGAGTGCCGACCCTTGCCGAAGATGGAGATCGACCCGAGCATCACCGACCTCTTCGCCTTCCGCTACGAGCACTTCACGCTGACGGACTACGACCCGCATCCGCACATCAAAGCCGAGGTCGCGGTATGATCGTAAGTGCCATCGCAGCCGTGGCGGACAACGGAACCATTGGCATCAACGGCGACCTGCCCTGGCACCTGCCCGATGACCTGAAGTACTTCATGCGCACCACGCGTGGCCACCACGTGATCACCGGCCGCAAGAACTACGAAAGCATTCCCGACAAGTACCGCCCGCTGAAGGACCGCGTGAACATCGTGGTGACGCGCAACACGGACTACGAAGCACCGGGTGCTGTAGTGCTCGGTTCCTTGGAAGAAGCGTTGGAACATGCCGGTTCTGCAAGTGAGGACGAGGTCTTCATCATCGGCGGAGGGCAGATCTACAAGGAGGCCTTCGCGAAGAACGTGGTGCAACGGCTGTATCTTACACTGGTGCATGCCGATATCAGTGGCGACACGCATTTCCCTATGATCGATGCTGCGGATTGGGCCGAGGTAAGCCGGGTATACCATGCGCCGGATGAAAGGCACGCACACGGTTTCAGTTTTGTGGTGTTGGAGAGGGTGTAGGACAGCTTCAAGCTCCCTGTATACCGCCCGGATCGAACCCTGGCACAACATTCGCGTCATAGCTTCGTACCAACCGAACGGAACCATGCGTCTCCTGCCACTCCCAGTACTCGTCCTCATTCTTGCTCTCACCCTTGTTTCGTGCCGAAAGGAGCAGGACACCGAGCCTCTCGATCGCGATTATACTTCCGCGATCGATAACAACTTGGCGGAGATCTTCTTTTCCGATGCCCTCAAGCAGAGCGATGCCGCTGCAAAGGACAACGAGTTGCCCTGCAATGCCGAGGTGACCATCGATCTTGCAGCAAGTCCACGTACCATGCTCATCGACTTCGGAACAACGAACTGCATCGGGTCGGACGGCTGGGTGCGTCGCGGAAGGCTCTTCGTAACCTTCACGGGTCCTTACGGCGAACCCGGTACGGTCATCACCATCGTTCCGCAGGACTACTTCGTGAACGACCACGGTCTGCAAGGCCAGAAGACCGTGACCAACATGGGCATGAACGCCCAGGACCAGACCTATTTCACGGTCGTAATGAATGGAACGGTCACAGCACCTGATGGCAGCTGGACAAGCACCCACAGCGCGCAGCGTGTACGCACCTGGGTGGAAGGCGAGGGCACCCTCAATCCCTTCGACGATGTGTACCTGATCGGTGGCAACGGCAGTGGTGTGAACCGCAATGGCATCCCCTACACCCTGCTCATCACCACTCCGCTTCGTGCCGAGGTGGGTTGCCGCTGGATCACCGCCGGTGTGTTGCAGATCACACCTGGTTCGCTTGCTATACGCACAGTGAATTTTGGCAACGGTGCCTGCGACAACCAGGTCACTGTAGCGGTGAATGGGTTCAGCTTCACCTTTGGCGGATAGGTAACTCCCTTTTCAGCGGCATAGGAAAGCTCCGCCTGCGAAGAGGTCTCGTTGGGCTCTGAGCAATAGGTATGAGGATCAAGCGCACGTGTCTGCACGGAAGGGCTGTACGTTCAAAAACGTCTGGTTTCCATTTACGGAAACATGACATTATATTTGTGTCCGAACTTTTTACCATCGTTCATGGATCGTTTCGAGGTCACGTTCATGGGACCAGCGTTGGAGTTCCTGCTCGAACTGCCCATTGCTGCTCGAAAAAAGGTCCTGTACAATTTCGAACGTGCCTCAGAGCGTAACGACCCGGAACTCATGAAGAAGCTTGATAGCGACATCTGGGAATTCCGGACACAGTACCAAGGCATTCAATACCGGCTGCTCGCCTTTTGGGACAAGCAGCAAGGCAGGTTGGTGGTCGCCACGCATGGTTTCGTCAAGAAGACGGACAAGGTGCCAGGGGGCGAGATCCAACGGGCGCACAAACTGCGTGATCGCTACTTCACCGAGAAAACGAACAGACCATGACCACCAAGAAGCTCAAGCTCTACACGCTTAGTGAAGTAAAGGATCAAGTACTGGGCGAACCGGGCACTCCGGATCGTGACAGCTACGAGCATGAACTGCAGATGGAGTTGATCGGCGATGCCATCAAGGAAGCCCGCACCCGCCGCAACCTCACCCAAGAGCAACTCGGCAAACTGGTGGGCGTGCAGAAAGCCCAGATCAGCAAGCTGGAAAATAACAGCGGCAACGTCACCATTGATACCATCCTGCGTGTCTTCACAGCGTTACATGCCAAGGTGCGCTTCAGCGTGGAACTGAGCGACCGGAAGATCAAGGTGGCTTGAGGGCTGCTGGCTGCTAGCTACTGGCTCCTGGCTACTGGCTGCTGGCCAAGTTCCGTCCCGGCCAGCAGCCCATAGCCAGTAGCCAACAGCCAATAGCCAGAAGCTATCAAGCATTCAACACCCCCATGAACGCTCCGATCTTCTTCTGAACGGTCACCACCTTTTCCAGGAATTTGTTCACCACGGCTTCATCCGCATACTTACGTCGTTGAAGGATCAACATGCGGGTCTGTAGCTCGAAGGCGGAACCCAGTGCGTATTCGAAATAGCGGTACTTCTCCTTTTCACTGCGACGCGAGCTTCCCTCGGCAATGTTGGAAGCGATCGAACAAGCAGCATCATCCGCTTGATCCCGGATCTTGAAACCCGCCTTGGTCATCGGTATGGTCTCAAGAATCTCCGTCACCTCCACGGCAATGTCCATACCCCAGTTGCCACATCTCCAGTTTCGTGAAATCTCTCGTGTTCGTTTGTTTTTATTGAAGGTAGTATGCTTCCGCGCTGCTGGCTGTTGGCTGCTAGCTGCTGGCTAGTTGTCGGTTGCAGATGAGCAGCCAGTAGCCAAAGGCCAGTAGCCAGCGGCCATAGCCAGCAGCATTCTACCTTAGCCCCATGCACTTCCGCCTTTCCCAGGCACTGCGCTTCATCGCGGTCGCCCTCACACTGCACAGTTCACACTTCACCCTTCACACTTCAGCACAGCGCCCTCCCGCACAACCCAACGCCGCGGAGATCCTGCACAAGATGCAGAAGCTCCAAGTGTTGGGCAGCGTGCTCTACATCGTGGCGCATCCGGATGACGAGAACACCAAGCTTATCACCTGGCTGGCCAACGGCAAGAAGGTACGCACCGGCAACCTCAGCCTCACGCGCGGCGATGGCGGGCAGAACCTCATCGGTCCCGAGTTGGGCGATGCGCTGGGCATCATCCGCACGCAGG
>JBBEDG010000180.1:0-15017 GCA_040881405.1 Flavobacteriales bacterium
TGCACCGCATGCTGCCAAGGACTGGCGTGTTGATATCCTATAAAGTCCCAGCCAGCGGTCGCCGCTACCTTTGGCACTTCCCATGAAGTACTTGGAAGGACTGAACCCCGCACAACGTGCGGCGGCGGAAAATACCGATGGCCCCACCATGGTTATCGCCGGTGCCGGAAGCGGCAAAACGCGCGTGCTCACCGTGCGCATCGCACACCTGATGGCCGCCAAGGGCGTGGACCCCTTCCGTATCCTGGCACTCACCTTCACCAACAAGGCGGCCAAGGAAATGAAGGAACGGATCGGCAAGATCCTGGGGGCACAGGGCAGCACCGACGCACGCAACCTATGGATGGGCACCTTCCACAGCGTGTTCGCACGCATCCTGCGCGCCGAGGCCGATAAGCTGGGCTACCCCAAGGACTTCACGATCTACGACAGCGACGACAGCCGCAGTGTGATCAAGGGCATTGTGAAGGAGTGGCAGTTGGACGACAAGCTGTACAAGCCCAACCAGGTACACGGCCGCATCAGCATCGCGAAGAACAGCTTGATCGGTCCGCTGGAATACCTGGCCAACACCGAGCTGATGGCCGGTGATGCCGCCGTGGGACGCGAAAAGATGGGCGAGATTTACCAAGCCTACGCCATGAAGTGCTTCCGCGCAGGGGCCATGGACTTCGACGACCTGCTCTTCAACACCAACATCCTCTTCCGCGACCATCCGGAGGTGATGCTGAAGTACCAGCAGCGCTTCCAATATCTGCTCGTGGACGAGTACCAGGACACCAACCTGGTGCAGTACAACATCGTGAAGACCCTGGCCGCACGGCACGAGAACCTCACGGTGGTGGGCGACGACAGTCAGAGCATTTACTCCTTCCGCGGAGCCAACATCCAGAACATCCTCAACTTCCGCACGGACTACCCGGACCACAAGATCTTCAAGCTGGAGCAGAACTACCGCAGCACCAAGACCATCGTGGGCGCGGCCAATTCGCTGATCGAGAAGAACAAGGAACAGATCAAGAAGAACGTCTGGACCGAGAACGTGGAGGGCGAGAAGATCCGCGTACACCGCTCGCTGAGCGACAACGAGGAAGGTGCCTTCGTAGCCCACAGCATCTTCGAGACCAAGATGCAGGAACAGGTGCCCAACAAGGGCTTCGCGATACTGTACCGCACCAATGCCCAAAGCCGCAGCATGGAGGAGGCCCTGCGGAAAATGAACATCCCCTACCGCATCTACGGCGGCCTCAGCTTCTACCAGCGCAAGGAGATCAAGGACTTGATCAGCTACTTCCGCCTGGTGTGCAACCCGCGCGACGAGGAAGCCTTCAAGCGCGTGGTGAACTACCCTACCCGCGGCATCGGGCAGACCACCGTGGACAAGCTGATGGTGGCCAGCGCCGCGCACAACCTAGCCATCTGGGACCTACTCACACAACAGCCCGAACTGGTGGATGTGCATGGCGGTACGCGCAAGGCCCTTGCCGACTTCGTGCTGATGATCCAGGGCTTCCAGACCATGCTGCCCAGCCACAGCGCATATGCCTTGGGCGAGGAAGTGGCGCGCCGCAGTGGACTGCTGAAAGACCTGTTCTCGGACAAGACCCCCGAAGGTGTGAGCCGCTACGAGAACATCCAGGAACTGCTGGGCGGCATGAAGGAGTTCAGCGACCCTTCGGCAGGCTCAGGGTCCGCTGATATGGATGTGCCCCTCACGCTGAGCGATTTCCTGATCGACGTGGCACTGCTGACCGATACGGACAACGAGGACCCCAACGACATGGACCGCGTGACCTTGATGACCATCCACGCCAGCAAGGGTTTGGAATTCCCGCATGTGCATGTGGTGGGCTTGGAGGAGGACCTCTTCCCGAACCTGATGGCGGTTCAAAGTCGCGCCGACCTGGAGGAGGAACGCCGCCTGTTCTACGTGGCCATCACGCGTGCCGAGAAGCGCTGCACACTGAGCTACGCCATCAGTCGCTACAAGTGGGGCAACCTCACCGCCAGCGAACCAAGCCGCTTCATCGAAGAGATCGATGAGAAGTACCTGGAGATGCCGAGGACCAATGAGCGAGCAGTGTGGGGTGGCTTCGGAGCAGCACGCGAGACCGCACGAGGCGTGGCACCCGGCACACCGCCCTGGGCGAGAAAGGCGACGAACGATAGTCCCGCAACGGATACGGAAAGCGGAAGACCGGTGTATGGTAGGGAGAAGCGTGCGCCCCTACCCCAGCGCCCAGCACCTGCACAACGGAGCGCAGCAGCACCTGCTCCAAAGCCAGGTAAACTCAAGCGTATCGCCGCCGATGGCAAACCCTTGGAGGCCACCTCCTCGCTGGGTATGGACATGCCCGAACTCGCAGAGGGCATGACCGTGGAGCACGAACGTTTCGGCAAAGGCAAGGTGCTGAAGATCGAAGGCCGCGCGCCGGACCTTAAAGCCACAGTGTTCTTTCCCAGCGCTGGGCAAAAGCAATTGCTGCTGCGGTTCGCAAAGCTGACGGTGGTGGAGGGGTGAACATTCAACCTTAACTTTGGCTATCATGAACGCAAAGCAGGTCAAGGAACTGATCTCGGTGGATGCCGATGTGCTGGGAGGATGCCCGGTCTTCAAGGGCACACGCGTTCCTGTGGAGTCCCTGATCTGGCACCTCGAGAAGGGCGCCACACTGGATGATTTCGTGACCGACTTCCCTTCTGTGTCTCGTAACCAAGCCACCGGAGTGCTCGAACTGGTGGGTGGACTTTTCAGCGCGGAAAAGATCGGCAGACTCTATGAAGCTGCTGCTTGACGAGAACCTTCCGAAGCGGCTGAAGCAGGACCTTGCAGCCCATGAGGTCTTCACAGTGCGCGACATGGGTTGGAACGGACTCGGCAACGGAGCCTTATTGCAACGCATGAAGGAGCATGGCTCCCACGCATTGCTGACCTTCGACAAGAACCTGCGTTACCAGCAGAATTTCGCACGCTATGACCTGCCGGTCTTGGTGTTGGATGCCGAGGACAACACCTATCTGAGCATGGCTCCGTTGATGCCGATGATACTCGATGCCATCGAGCGAGGTCTGAAACCTGGTCCACTTCAGATCAAAACGGAATAGTTCCGAACTAAGCACATGTTCTTGTCCTGCACTAGGCAGAAGCATTTGCTGCTGCGCTTCGCGAAGCTGACGGTGGTGGAGGGGTGAACCCAGCCTACTGTGGCTTCGGCGTGGTGCGCGGTCCAAGTTCCAAGCCCAGCAGAACACCAGCAGTGGCTACCCGCATTGGTAGATCGGTCGGCCTTGTTGTGACATCGCTCCGTGTACCCCCAAGCGAAAGTCCCACCCAAGGTTCAACGCATACCCACAATGGACCTTGAATGTTGCGGGCATGGCGCAAGCCGAAGCGAAGCCCTCCGGTATTCTCCTCATTGCCCATGGGGTCCCCAACGGATGTGATACCCTGGGTAATGGACTCCCGCTCTATTCGAAGACTCCCCAACTGTAGCTCCGGACCAACGAACAATCGAGTTTCTTGCTTCTCGTCCTCGGCCAGCCGGAAAGCGAAGAGCATCTGCAGATGCAGCTCCCTTCCGCGATACGTGTACTTGTCTTCAACAGAAGAATCGGTCCACACAGCTCTACCAAAGCGGAAGAGATTCTCCCCATATTCCAATCCCAGCAGTACACGGACCGATGGATCCAAGTCCACTCCAAAGCGGACCCCGGTAACCCACTCCGAGCCTACTCCATCGCTTCCATCATAGAATCCCACACCACCCCCACCCCATGCCGATAGCCACGCACCTTGGGCTGAAAGCACGGTGCTGATGGCCAGTGCCAGTGGGAGTAGCACGCTTCTCTTGGAAGCACTGGCAATCCGGGATCCAGGCAAGTGCTGCGGACGGGTCTTAACTCCTACTTGCTCCATGTGGTCTTGGATGTGACCGTTTCCTGTCCTAATTAATACTGGCGAACGTTGGTACTTGGTACTTGAGTATCATTAGATAGTGCCCGAAAACAACTATATCCTAGTTCCCTTCCGGCTCTTCCTCACGCTGCTTCGCGAAGTGCGAACTCAGAGCAAAGCAAGCAGAAAACCTACACATCCCTAGCGAGCCATATACTTGCGCCAATGCTCGACTCCTACTTCACCGCTGCGCAACAACAGCAACTGGTGCTCGCCATTGTGCTGGGTTTGGGTGCGGTCGTATTGCATTTCCGGGGTAAGCATAGAGCAGCACTTGTCGTGCTGACCATGGCGGCATTGGTACTTCGACTTTGGGCATGCTTCCTGGACCCCTTTCTGAACCACTGGGACGAGGTATTCCATGGCATGGTCGGGAAGAACATGGTGACCGACCCCTTCAAGCCCATGTTGTTCACTGAACCGGACATGCCCGTTACAGGCAACTGGAGCATGATGCACATCTGGCTGCATAAACCGCCCTTCTTCCTGTGGCAGATCGCACTTTCAATAAGCCTCTTCGGACCAGAACCTTGGGCGGTGAGGATCCCCAGTGCGCTTTGGATGACAGCGTATGTGCCCTTGGTGTACCGCATTGCCACGCTGTTGCTGGCGAATGCGGGATCGCATTCCCGGCAGTACACCGCATTCGGTGCTGCGCTATTGACGACATTCTCGTTCTATATCCAAGAACTCGTTTCCGGAGCCACAGCCACGGAGCACAACGATGCCGTGTTCTTCGGCTGTATTGCTGGCAGCACGTGGGTGTATCTGGAGTACCTGCGTTCGGGAGCTTACCGCTGGGTGGTCCTTGTGGGGCTTTTCAGCGCCTGTGCAATGCTCACCAAATGGTACTTCGGCGCCATCGTATTCCTGCCTTGGACCCTCAGACTTCTCTACACGCGCCCGTTCCTGGCCGAGTTCAAGAAATGGGCCCTGGCCGCATCTTGCATGGCCCTACCTGTATTGGCCTGGGTAGCATATATCACCCTCCGATTCCCTGCGGAAGCTGCGCACGAATGGACATTCAAGGCCCAGCATTTCGCGGTACCGATGGATGGCCATGACGGACCCTGGCACTACCACCTGAATGCCATCAACGAACTGCTGCATCCCCTAACCTGGTGGATCGTATCGCTCTGCTTGGTCCTGCTTGTGCTCCGCATCGCGGATCGGGACAAGCGCATTTTCATTGTGTCCATCGCACTATCCACACACGTATTCTTTGCTTTTGCGGCCACCAAGATGCTGGGTTACACCATGTTCCTACTGCCGCTGTACCTGATCGCTGTAGCCCACGGTATCACCATGCCGTTCGAGCTCATCAAGGCCAACCGACCCAAGCAGTGGGGCCTTGGTCTCAGCTTTTCGGTATTGGCCGGCTTCCTGCTCAACATCGAGTTGACCCAATACCGGCATACGGTCCATGAACCGGCGGATGAACATCAACTGCATCGCAGGCAGCACCTGGCCGTTCGCGATGCCGAAGTGTTGATCATGGACCAACTCGGTGATCCGGAACGAACGATCCTGTTCAATGTGCCCAAGGTTTACGATATCCAGTTCATGTTCCGCACTGGGGTGCTTTGTATGCGGGGCATCCCCTCGGAGATGCATGTGGAAAAGCTGCGTGCGAAGGGTTATACCATCAAGGCCTTGCAGGATGGGTTGGAAGCAGAAGCCTTCCCCTCTGGCATCGAATTGATCCCTGACAGTGTTGCGACCTTCCCAAGGATCGCACGGCCATAGAACCCGCGGACGATACCTCCTGACCCCTACTTCTCCGACCTCGTTCCTTCTCACGCCGCACTTCCCTACATTTGACCCACTCCCGAGCAATGCGTGTCCCTCTGTGACGCCAGCCCAACGGCCCATGCTCGCCACCCGATACGAACACAAGCTCCCCATGAGCACAGCTGCATTCGACTACAACACCCAGCGCCCGCGCCTGCCCATTCCCGAATACGGACGCCATGTGCAGCGCATGGTTGACCATGTGATGGAGATGGAGGACCGCGAGCAGCGCACGCGCCAGGCCAAAGCCATCATTCAGGTGATCGCGCGGCTGAACCCAGAGCTACGCAACAGCGACAACTTCGAGCGTACGCTTTGGGACCACTTGTGGATCATGAGCGACCTGAAGCTCGACGTGGATGCTCCCTTCCCAATGCCTACCGCCGAGGAGTTGGTAAGCAAGCCCAAGCCGGTCGCATACCCGCAGACCAAGATCAAGTTCGGGCACTACGGCAAGCTGGTGGAGAAGATGATAACGCAGTGCGCGGAAATGGAGCCGGGCGAAAAGCGTGACGCCTATGCGGAAGTGATTGCCAACCACATGAAGAAGCAGTTCCTGACCTGGAACCGCGATACCGTGCCCGACCCGGTGATCCTGAAGGACCTGGGCGAGCTGAGCAAGGGCACCGTGAAACTGAAGGAGGATGTGCAATTGGCACACACCGCCGACCTGCTACGCGCCAACCAGAACGGCCCACGCAACCAGGTGGACACGCGCAAGCGCCACAACAACAACAGCGGTGGTGGCGGTGGAGGCAATAAGAAGCGGAATCGGAATAGGAAGAAGCGCTACTGAAGTATCAGTTGTCAGGGGATCAGTTGTCAGTTGTTGGACGCTGCTGAGTCCTTGTCGTTCAACCTACAAACTTCTGCGTTATTAGGAGGTCCGCTGCCTGATCCGGGCGGAACCCAGCGTGCGGAAGGAAAAAAGCAGAGGGGGAAGGCACATGGGTGAAGAGTCCCTCTGCCCCCTCATCGGGCAACTGACAACTGATCCCCTGCCAACTGCTTTGCCTTCCACACCCCATCGTGCAAAGTCCATCCCCAGCACACCGAGAACCTCGGCCTTGCCGTTGTTGCTTTGACCTGTCCGCAAGCAAATGCCGGACGGCAGAACAGCATGGGAAGTTTCCGCATTGAAGGAGGGCGCC
This sequence comes from Flavobacteriales bacterium, assembly GCA_040881405.1. Classification (GTDB taxonomy): domain Bacteria; phylum Bacteroidota; class Bacteroidia; order Flavobacteriales_F; family PHOS-HE28; genus PHOS-HE28. Next base: position 6,898 of record JBBEDG010000180.1, read on the forward strand.
GCCTGAAGGGCACACTGACACCCCAAGGGGCGAAGAACGAAGCACTGCAGATCCTCTGCGCGGTGCTGCTGACCCCGGAGCCGGTGGAGATCCGCAACGTGCCGGACATCGTGGACGTGAACAAGTTGATCGACCTGCTGCGCCATATGGGCGTGGTGGTGGAGAAGCTCAACGACAGCGACTACCGCTTCACGGCCAAGGACATCGACATCGAGTTCTTCCTGAAACCCGAGTTCAAGTCCATGGGAGGCGGACTGCGCGGCAGCGTGATGATCGTGGGGCCGCTGCTGGCCCGCTACGGACGTGGCTACATCCCTACGCCCGGTGGCGACAAGATCGGTCGCCGCCGGTTGGACACGCACTTCATCGGATTCCAGAACCTGGGTGCCGATTTCCACTACGATGCCAAGGAGAGCTTCTACCGCGTGGAGGCCAAGCGCCTGAAAGGGGCCAGCATGTTGTTGGACGAACCCAGCGTTACCGGCACCGCCAACATCGTAATGGCGGCCGTGCTCGCCGAAGGCCGCACCACCATCTACAACGCCGCCTGCGAACCCTACCTACAGCAACTGTGCAAGATGCTGAACCGCATGGGTGCGAAGATCACCGGCATAGGTAGCAACCTGCTCACCATTGACGGAGTGGATGCCTTGGGTGGCACCGAGCACCGCATGCTACCGGATATGATCGAGATCGGCAGCTTCATCGGCCTGGCCGCCATGACACGTAGCGAGATCCTGATCAAGGACACCGGCTATGACCACCTCGGCTGCATCCCTGATGTGTTCCGCAAGATGGGCATCACCGTGGTGCGCCAGGGCGACGACATCCTGGTGCCCGAACACGATCATTACAAGATCAAGACCTTCATCGATGGCAGCATCATGACCATCAGCGACCATCCGTGGCCGGGCTTCACGCCAGACCTGTTGAGCATTGTGCTCGTGGTGGCCACCCAAGCGAAGGGCAGCGTGCTCATCCACCAGAAGATGTTCGAGAGCCGCCTGTTCTTCGTGGACAAGCTGATCGACATGGGCGCCCAGGTCATACTCTGCGACCCACACCGCGTGGTGGTGAACGGGCAGGACTTCCAGAATCCGCTACGCGCCATCCGCATGACCAGCCCCGACATACGCGCCGGTGTTGCCTTGCTGATCGCGGCTTTGAGCGCCGATGGCACCAGTATCATCGACAACATCGGCCAGATCGACCGCGGCTACCAGAATATCGACACACGCTTGAACGCTTTGGGCGCCCGCATCGAACGCATTGCATAACAGACATGTGCTCATGTGCTCATGTGGCCATGTGCTCATGACCGGGATCACCATTGCGGCACGTTGTTGGCAATGGCGAGCGCCTCACCTGTCAACTACCTTTGCCTCATGACATTCCGCACCCTCATGTCCAAGCTGCAGATCCTCACCGTTGCCGCCGTGGCCCTGCTGGCCATCTACGGTTTCAGCACCCGCATGGACCGCACCGAGCCTGTTATCGATGAACAGACCGGGGCCAAGATCGGCACCGGCATCGGCGACAAAGCCCCGGAACTGGCCTTCATGAACCCCGATAGCACCAAGGTGCTGAAGCTCTCTGAACTCAAGGGCAAGTATGTGCTCATCGATTTCTGGGCCAGCTGGTGCGGACCCTGCCGCAAGGAGAACCCCAACGTGGTGGAGGCCTACGACAAGTACAGCAAGGCCAAGTTCAAGGAAGGCAAGGGTTTCGACGTGTTCAGCGTAAGCCTTGACCGCAACCGCCAAGCATGGAAGCAGGCCATTGCCCAGGACCAGTTGAAGTGGAAGTGGCATGTGAGCGACCTGAAACATTGGCAAAGTGAAGCTGGGCGCCTGTATGGCGTATCCTCCATTCCCATGAGCGTATTGATCGACCCCAACGGTATCATCGTAGCTAAGAACCTGCGTGGAATGAGCCTTCACCAGGAACTGGACAAGTACGTGAAGAGTCTCTAAGGATCACTTCCCAGTGCGTGGCTCGAAAAGCCCCTGTCCTCCGCCAGGGGCTTTTTGCTGCCAATCCCTCTCCTGTCATCCTGTCCGCAGCTGCCCAATGGCACCGAAGTTGACCTGCGGCAGCGCCGGACACCGACCACGGCAAGCAACCTATGGACCTGAAGAACCCGTTCCGCCGTGGTCCCAAGCCGAATAAGCCCATGGATACCGACCAGACCCCCAAGGCCGAGCAGGAGAATGCTGCCGGCGATACCATGCAACACGAGGCACCAAGCCCTGACACTACTGACGCCGCCACAGCACAAGCTGACAGCCAGTCAGAAGTGACATTGCAAGCGGAACTTGATGTGTTGCGTACCGAGCACCAGGCCTTGCACGACAAACATGTGCGCCTTTATGCCGAGTTCGACAACTTCCGCAAGCGCACAGCCAAGGAGCGTCTGGAGCTGATCCAGTTCGCCGGAGAGAACACCCTGAAGGCCATCGTTCCTGTGGTGGACGATCTCGATCGTGCGGTGAGCAACAACGAGAAGGTGGAGGATGTGGTAGCCGTGAAGGAAGGCATGAAGCTGATCCAACAGAAGCTCCTGCATATCCTTGCCGCGCAAGGCCTGAAGCCAATGGTCAACGTGCAAGGCGAAGCATTCGACACCGACCTGCACGAAGCCATCACCAAAGCACCAGCACCCAGCGAAAAGCTGAAAGGCAAGGTGATCGATGTGGTGGAGAACGGCTACACCCTGCGCGACAAAGTGGTCCGCTACGCCAAAGTGGTGGTAGGCGAGTAGTAGCGACGCCTGCGTCGCACTAAATGCCTGCATCCCGCCACACGCCAACCACAGCAGTATTTGCCCGATGAGCAAGAAAGACCCATACGCAGTACTCGGCGTAGCCAAGAACGCCAGTGCCGATGAGATCAAGAAGGCCTACCGCAAGCTGGCCATCAAGTTCCATCCGGACAAGAACCCCGGCGATGCAGCTGCCGAGGAGCAGTTCAAGGAAGCCGCATCGGCCTACGAGGTCCTGAGCGACCCCGAGAAAAAGGCCAAGTACGACCGTTTCGGCCATGCCGGCCAGCAGATGGGCGGTGGTGGCCACTATGGTGGCGGCATGAACATGGAGGACATCTTCTCCCAGTTCGGCGACATCTTCGGCGATGCCTTCGGAGGAGGAGCATTCGGTGGCGGACGGCGTGGTGGGCGCGTGGTGAAAGGCAGCAACCTAAGAGTGCGCCTGAAGCTCAGCCTGGAGGACATCGCCAACGGCGTGGAGCGCAAGATCAAGGTGACCAAGCTGGTTCGCGGCAAAGGCAGCGAATACGGCAACTGTGGCACCTGTGGCGGCAGTGGGCAAGTGCGGCGCGTGCAGAGCACCTTCCTGGGGCAGATGCAGACCGTTACCACCTGCCCTGCCTGCGGAGGCATCGGGCAGACCGTGAGCAAGCGCGCACCCGGCAGTGACGAGCACGGACTGGTGCGCGAGGAAGTGGTGGTTCCCATCAAGATCCCCGCTGGGGTGGAAGAAGGCATGCAGCTCAACATCAGCGGCATGGGCAACGAAGCCCCTGCGGGTGGAGTACCCGGTGATCTGTTGGTAGTGATCGAGGAGGAACAACACCCCGAACTCCGCCGCGACGGAGTGAACCTGCACCACGAAGTGTTCATCAGCATGGTGGATGCAGCGCTGGGTGTAAGCGTGGAAGTACCCGTGGTGGCCGGCAAGGCCAAGGTGAAGATCGAACCCGGCACACAGACCAATCATGTGTTGCGACTGCGCGGCAAAGGCATCCCCGATGTTCACGGTCGTGGCACCGGAGACCTCTACGTGCACATCGCCGTGTGGACACCCACCAACCTGAACAAGGAGGAAAGGGCAGCCCTGGAGAAGCTCAAGGACAGCCCCGGTTTCCAGCCCAAGCCAACGGCCAAGGACAAGGGCTTCTTCGAGCGTGTGAAGGAGATGTTCGGGTAGTAGTACTGGAATCAGCGCTGCAACACTACGGCCTCCGCTGCGTGCGAACGCACCGATCCGATGCCGTTCTCCATGCCCGCAGCATCGGCGTACATCTGGCTTGTGCCGATGACCTCGCCGTTCGCCGCCTTCAAATTGAAATGGTACTTCCCGTTCGCGGCGATGGTACGTTCGAAAAAGCGATCGTCGGCACTGTGCCGCCGAACACTTTCGATGCCCTTCAGGCAGGACTCCTTGCGCACATAACCCTCACTGCTCAGTATGACCTGGCCATTGCTTGCCAGCAGGTTGAAGCGGTATTCTCCCGCTTTGTCGGTCTTGACTTCGAAGCTTCCTGAGGGCATGGTTGGTGGAGTTGGGTGCATGAAGATCGTACCAGCCAAGAGTCGCCGGAATGACAGCCGTCAACTTTCCCTGCTGTTCACTGCGCTGATCTCTTCTTCACAAAAAGGCCAGCACCACAATGCAACCAAGGCCAATGATAAGGCACCAACGCAAATTGCGCTCGAACACGGTATCCATGGCTGCCCCGGCTTTCATGCTGCAAAACAAGATCCTGCGCGTCTCCTTGTCGTTAACCATTCATGACCGATACTCCCTTAAAACACCAAGGCACCCTTGCCAGGTGCCTTGGGCGAATGTCCGGGAGGGAAGGGACGGACACTCTTGGACCATGAGCGCTGCTCACACGCTCAAGGAAGATGGACCCCTTGCCTGGGTCCGATACAAAGGCAAGGCATTGGGAGGCAGGATGCAATAGAACGAAAGTTAGGGTCGGCAGGTGTGCCGCCTATCAGAAGCAGAGCCTACAACAAACCCGCCTGTCCGTTACATTGCCCCCATGGAAGTGCAACACATACGTGGCAAGCTTGTCGACATCCCTGCGCGGCGCATCTTTCCTGCGGAGGTGGAGGTGCAGGCGGGACGGATGATCGCGATCCGCGAACTCAGTGAGGAGGTGGAGGGCTATCTGCTTCCTGGATTCATCGATGCCCATGTGCATGTGGAAAGCTCCATGCTCACCCCCAGCTCCTTCGCGCGCCTTGCCGTGGTGCATGGCACGGTGGCCACCATCAGTGACCCGCACGAGATCGCGAATGTGCTGGGAGTTGCCGGCGTGGAATACATGATCGACAACGGAGCCAAGGTGCCCTTCCACTTCTTCTTCGGAGCACCGAGCTGTGTGCCCGCCACTGTGTTCGAAACCGCTGGTGCACGCATCGATGCGGATGCGGTGGGCGAGTTGATGGCCCGTCCCGAGATCTTGTACCTCAGCGAGATGATGGATTTCCCAGGGGTGATCAACGGTGATCCCGAAGTCCTGAAAAAGCTGGAACATGCACGGCATTGGGACAAACCTGTGGACGGCCATGCGCCCGGTCTGCGGGGCGAAGCTGCGGAACGCTACATCCAAGGCGGGCTGGGGCGTGGGCAGGTGACCATCTCCACGGACCACGAGTGCTTCACGTTGGAAGAGGCTTTGGACAAACTGCGGTACGGCATGAAGATCAGCATCCGCGAAGGCAGCGCGGCCAAGAACCTCGAAGCCTTGATGCCGCTGCTGATAAGCCATCCGGACCAGGTAATGCTGTGTACCGACGACATGCACCCCGACCGCTTGGTGCAAGGCCACATCAATGATCTCTGCGCGCGCTGTGTGGCCGAAGGTGTTGATGTCTTTGATGTGCTCCAGGCGGCCTGCATAAACCCGGTGGAGCATTACAAGCTTCCAGTGGGACAATTGCGGGTGGGTGGTCCGGCGGACTTCATCGTGGTGGAGGACCTTGTACGCTTTCGTGTGAAACGCACATACATCGCAGGCGAGCTGGTGGCCGAGGAAGGTGCAAGCAAGATCGCACACGTGGAAGCCGAACGTCCGAACAACTTCAACTGTACGCCAAAACATGTCGCAGACTTCCTGGTACCCGCACAGGATGATCAAGTACTGGCCATGGAGGCCTTGGATGGCCAACTCATCACGCACAAACGCTACCTGCACGGCAAGCTGGAAGGCAATGCCTTGGTGCCCGACCTTGAGCAGGACCTGCTGAAGATCGCCGTGGTGAACCGCTACCACGATGCACCCATTGCATTGGGCTGGATCCGCAACATCGGGCTGAAGCGTGGAGCCATCGCAAGTTGCGTGGCGCACGACAGCCACAACATCGTGGCAGTTGGCACCAACGATGCCGACCTGTGCGCGGCAGTGAACGCGGTGATCGAAGGGCGCGGCGGGATAAGCCTGGCCGATGGCCTGCGGAGCATGGTACTGCCCTTGCCCGTGGCAGGCATCATGACCGATGCCGACCCCTACGTAGTGGCCCGGGAGTATGCGGCCATGGACCGCGCTGCCAAGGAGCTGGGCAGCACGCTCTCTGCTCCCTATATGACGCTGAGCTTCATGGCCCTGCTGGTGATACCCCATTTGAAGATGAGCGACAAGGGACTCTTCGATGGAGATGATTTCCGCTTGGTCCAAGAGCTAGCATGACGACCGCCATTGGAAGGTGCTGTCCTGTCCGTAGACTTGTATCACGAAGACATGGTGCGCTGGATCCTCTTCCTACTGCTTCTCTTCAACGGCATTTCCGCTGTGGTGGCCGGGGCCATGCTCGCCTACACCCCGGACGGCACCACCATGGAGATGCCCTTGTCGTGGCTGGATCATTCGCCTTTCAGGAGTTATCGAATTCCAGGCCTGATCCTGTTCTCGGTGATCGGCCTCGGTAGCTTGGTGGCAGCGGCCCTTCTCCTGAAACCTCAAAAGAATTCCGGCCGCTTCCCACAAATGGCGGGCGGTGCGCTCGTTGTTTGGATCCTGGTGCAAATGATCATGTTGCGGACCGTGCTCCCCATCCACATCAGCTTTCTGGTGATCGGCGTGCTGATCATCGTGTTGGGCGAGCGTATGCGCCGTAACGCTTGAACCCTGTTGGCCGATACGCCATGATCACCGCCCGTTCCCTTTTGGTATTGTTCCTGCTGGGGCTCTTCGCAAGCTGCGGGCATCAGCGCAATGCTGTTGTTGGTGAAGGCCCATTCCAGAAGCGCAAATACCTACCCGGATGGCATGTGGACTTGGGCAAACGAAGCTCAGTACAGAGCAGTGAACATCCATCGCGAACCCGTGTACCGATCCCTAAGGCTGAGGAGGAATCAGGAACACGATCATACGCTGCGGAAACGGAGCACCCCCGATCCGGAGAGGTCTACAACAGGAGCGAACCGATAGCCGATATCGCGGCAACAAATCCACCGGAACCGGCCCAATGGGGCATTGCCCAGGAAAATGATCTCCGAAGCGCGGCGCCTGCTCCTGGAGACCGCGACCCGGACAACATCATGCCACGCAAGCGCTTCAACGTGCTCGCAATTCCAGCACTGCTCTTCGTGCTTGCTGGCATCTTGCTGGCCTTCATCACGAATAGCGGCTGGCTGGTGGCCGGATCATTGGTCATCGGGCTGGTGCTGGCCGCCATCAGCCTGCGGCGGATCCGCTCGCGGGAGCAGTCGGGCAAGGGCTTCGCACTCATAGCCATGATCTTGGGGGTGATGGCCGCGCTTATCACCACCATGGTGATCATCCGTACAGGATTCTGAACGTTACCCGGCTTGGTCCAACATGCTGCTCAGCAAGAGATCGGCTTGTGCCTGCAGTGCCCCTGGATCCAGACCCGTTTCGCGCATGGCTTTCAGGGAGGAAGCCCCCGCCGACTTGGAAAGCTTGTTGCCGTGATCGTCGCGGAGTAATTCGTGGTGTACGAAACAGACCTGTAGGAAAGTGTTCAGGCCAAGCAATTCCGCACAATGCAACTGGCACGCCGAAGAAGGGAGAAGGTCGGCACCACGAACGATGAAGGTGGTGCCAAAGTCGATGTCGTCGGCCAGGGATGCCAACTGATAGGCCGGTCGTCCGTTGCGCTGCCGGAGGATGGGGTCGCCCATGGTGTGTGCAAGGTCCACCTCGGCGAAAGGTCCGATGCAGCTCGGTACCCGCACCGGCAATTCGGCGCCCAGATCCAGTCGCCAGGCCCTGTCCGGGCCATCCAGGTCCAGGCCCCGCTTCCTGCAAGTGCCAGGATAGCGGCCATCCACCGACCCCGTCCGCAGCTTGCGCTTCGGGGTCGGGTGTTTCGGTCGCGGTCTCGGCGCCCTCGGGTCGAAAAGCGGCCGCCG
>JBBEDG010000181.1:0-14400 GCA_040881405.1 Flavobacteriales bacterium
GTACTCATGCATCCCTGGTAGCCGAAGTTCAGCAGGTAGCTGTCCTCCTTCTGCATGAAGTCGCTGAGCATGTCCTCCAGCTGCTCGTGGTATTTGGTCTGCCCGCTCATCATGCGGGCTCCCATGGGGTAGGCCATGCCCCAATCCTTGGCGGCCTGGGCATCCACTTCGCGGATCTCTGGGTGGTTGGCCAGGCCCAGGTAATTGTTCAGGCTCCACACCAGCACCTTCTTTCCGCGGAATGTCATGTGCGGGCCAAGTTCACCTTCCAGTTTCGGAAAGGAGAAATAGCCGTGGGTGTCCTTGGCTTGGCGGCCGAGTGGGCCGAGATCCTTGCGGATCTTGTCGAAGATGTCGTTCATGGCGGATACGATGATGCCTTAGGGGCTGAAGCGGCTATGGGCGTGGCAAGTTCTCGAACCACCGTCGGCCCGGATATTCGTGCTACGCGTGGCAAAGGTATGCGGGGCGTTGGTAAACGGATAGGACCAAGGGCTTCGTGAAAGGATGGAAATTTCAATGGAGCATGGTGGATAAGGTAGGTACCGGCATGGTCGTGGATCACGCAATGGCACCGCTGAAGCGGCTATCTTTGCCCCCCTTATGGGTCGGTAGTGCCCAAGATGTGTACCGTATGCGAAAGCTTTCCATCCTTCTCCTTCTCGCTGGTATACTAACGTCCTGCGGCGAGTTCAGCAAGGCGCTCAAGAGCACCGATCTTGAGTACAAGGTGGAGGTGGCCGAGAAATACTATGCTGAAGAAGGTTGGGATCGGGCCATTCCCCTGCTCGAGGAATTGATCGTGCTCACGCGTGGTGGGGTCCGAAGCGAGCGCATGAACTACCTGCATGCCAAGGCCCACTATGGCATGAAGGACTACATCCTTGCAGCCTACTACTTGGCGAACTTCACGCGTACTTTTCCAAAGAGCGAGTATGCCGAAGAGGCCGCGTTCCTCAGCGCCTATTGTCACTACAAGAATTCGCCCGCCTACGAATTGGACCAGAGTGATACCCGCAATGCGATCGATCAGATGCAGGTGTTCATGGTGCGCTATCCGAACACCACGTTGAAGGACAGCTGCAATACGCTTATCGACCGCATGCGTGGAAAGCTCGAAGTGAAGGCATATCAAGGTGCCTTGCAGTACTACCGCATGCAGCACTATCAGGCATCGGGAGTGGCCTTCCGCAATTTCGTTGCCCAGTGGCCCAATTCGGCCTACCGCGAGCAGTCCATGCTCTACATCCTTCGCTCGGACCACAACCTGGCAGTGAACAGCGTGGAAACCAAGCGTTTACAGCGCGTGGACGAAGCGATCGCTTCATACCTTAATTTCGCGGACGCTTTTCCCAAGAGCCCCCGGTTGTCCGAGGCGGAAAAGCTGCACCAAGAATTGATCGCCGTGCGTACACGGCATACCGAAGTCAAGAAACCATGAGCACCAAGCAGCACCAAGCAGCCAAGACCACTGTAACACGCAACGTGGCCGATCTGGATAAGGAGACCGGCAACGTATACGAGTCCGTGGCCATCCTGGGCAAGCGCGCCAACCAGATCAGTGTGCAGATCAAGGAGGAATTGAGCCAAAAGCTGAGCGAGTTCGAGCTGAATGGCGAGAACCTCGAGGAGGTGTACGAGAACCGCGAGCAGATCGAGGTTAGCAAGCACTACGAGCGTATGCCCAAGCCCGGTGCGTTGGCCATCCAAGAAATGATGGAAGGCAAGATCTACTTCCGCCGCGTGGAAGAGAACCCTGCCCCCAAGCAGGACTGATATTTCCGTCCATGTCATCCACGAGGCCGATGGAACGCGTCCTCAATCGCAAGGTGCTGCTCGGTGTATCCGGCAGCATCGCTGCTTATAAGTCGGCCCATCTTGTGCGCGAACTAGTGCGTGCAGGGGCCGAGGTTCAGGTGGTGATGACCCACGCGGCTCACGACTTCGTTACACCGCTCACATTGGCTACGCTGAGCAAGCGAGATGTGCTCACCGAACTGTTCGTACGCGATGGAAGCGGTAGGTGGAACGACCATGTTCACCTGGCCCGTTGGGCGGATGTATTCCTGATAGCGCCTGCCAGTGCTAATACATTGGGCAAGATGGCCCACGGCACATGTGACAATTTATTGCTGGCCTGCTACCTGAGCGCTACCTGCCCAGTGTACGTGGCGCCTGCCATGGACTTGGAGATGTATCGCGATGCTGGCACGCAGGCCAATCTGGATGTGCTTCGCCAGCGTGGTGTGCGCAGCATTGGTCCGGCTAGCGGAGAGCTTGCCAGCGGCCTCAGCGGTGCTGGTCGAATGACCGAGCCGGAGGAGATCGTGGAGCAGTTGTATGCCGATCTTATGGGTAACAGCAAGCTGAACGGTAAGCGCGTTCTGGTCACTGCCGGTGGCACCCAGGAGGCCATCGATCCGGTGCGCTACATCGGCAATCGCTCCAGTGGAAGAATGGGTTTCGCCCTCGCCGAGGAGGCAGCAGCACGTGGCGCCAAAGTGGAACTGGTGGCCGGGCCGGTGCAGGTAGGTACGGATCGCGCCGGGATAACCCGGACGGATGTGGTTTCAGCAACCGAAATGGCCGATGCCTGCAAAGCACTCTCGCCCACCAGCGATGTGGTGGTGATGTGCGCCGCCGTGGCCGATTACCGCCCGGCTACTACCGCCGCCGAGAAGCTGAAAAAATCCGCTACGGCGCTCACCCTGGATCTGGAGGCCACCGAGGACATCCTTGCGTGGATGGGTGCCAACAAACCTGCGTCGCAAGTACTGGTTGGTTTTGCGTTGGAGACCAACGACGCCTTGAAGCACGCCCAGGCAAAGTTGGAACGCAAGAACGCGGATCTACTGGTGCTCAACAGCCTTCAACATGAAGGAGCGGGATTCGGCCACACTACGAATCGGGTTACGCTTCTCGCCCGAGGTACCGATCCCCTCGATCTGCCGTTGATGAGCAAGGTGGATGTGGCTCGTGCTATCTTCGACCGGCTGGAAGAAATGCTTTGATGATGCTCCTTGAACGAACGATGACCCTGCTGCGCACTCTTGCTGTCCTGCTTTGTGTTGGTGCATCAAGTGCCATGCACGCGCAGGAATTCAATGTTCAGGTCAGTGTGATCGCCCCCCGTATCTCCAACGCGGAACCACGTATCCTGAAGTCCTTGGAGACCGCAATACGTGAGTTCTACCAAAGCCGTCGCTTCACCAACTACAACTACGCTCCGAGTGAGCGGATCGACCTGAATATCCTGCTGACGGTGAATGATATGCCGACGCAGGACCGCTTTGAGTGCAATTTGCAGGTGATCTACGCACGGCCGGTCTTCGGTGCGGACTACAACACTCCTTTGCTCGATCTTGTGGATACGCAGGTAGGCTTCAATTTCCTGGAGAACACCCTCATCGAATTCACACCGGAGCGCTTCATCAACAACCTCTCCTCCGTACTGGGCTTCTACGCGTATTTCGTGCTTGGCATGGACGGGGACAGCTACTCATCGCTCGGTGGCACCGAATTCTACAACCTTGCGCAGCAAGTGGCAGGAAACGCCCAAAGCACTGGTGAGGTTGGGTGGAAACCCGGCGAAAGTGATCGTAATCGGTATTGGCTGGTCGACAATCAGATGCAGGCCGTGTTCCGTCCATTCCGTGAACTGCTGTATAGCTACCATCGCTTGGGCATGGACGCCATGACAGAGGATGTTGCCGCCTCCCGCAAGACCATAGCGTCGAGCATCGAGAAGCTGAAGACCGTACACCAGTCCCAGCCGGCCAGTTACAACCTGCAGGTGTTCTTCAACGCCAAGTACAACGAATTGGTGGAGATCTACAAGCCGGCCGAGCCCACCGAGAAATCAAAGTTGTTCAACACCTTGCAGATCCTGGATCCCGGACACATCAGCCAGTACCAGCTGATGATGCGCGGTAGCTGAGGGCGTTCCAATAGGGCAGGGTGGCAAGGTCTACGGGCAGCCTGTGCGTGATCCGTTCCACATTTTGTCGGTGGTAGGCACTTATTGAGTTTTGTTGCTCGCGTGGTGGTTTTTGTTGATAGAACTTTGCGCACTGGGGATTATCGCCATGATCCGCCCCGTCATCATCCATGCTCCGCAGCCTGCACATCCGCAATTACCTCCTGATCGAGGAACTCGACCTGGACCTTCGTAAGGGGCTTTCGATCATCACCGGCGAAACCGGCAGTGGCAAGAGCATCCTCATCGGCGCGCTGGGTTTGGCCATGGGCGAGCGTGCTGATGCGGGTGCCCTGCGCGATCCCAAAAAGCGATGCATCATCGAACTCCAGGTGGACGCACGTGATCTTGATCTGCAGGCTTGGTTCGAAACGCATGAACTGCCCTACGAGCATACCACCATCCTGCGTCGCCAGTTGGATCCCGGCGGGCGATCAAGGGCTTTTGTGAACGATGTGCCCGTGCGCTTGGAGGACCTCAGGGAATTGGGCGGATACCTCATCCACATCCACAGCCAGCACCACACCTTGCTCCTGAATACGCCACGCTTCCAATTGGGACTGGTGGACCATGTGGCAGGTCAACAAGCGCAAGTTCAGGCCTACATCCATCGCTACACCGAACTGCGTTCCTGCAACACCGAGTTGGAGGCTTTACGTGCAGAAGCATCCCGTGCGCAAAGCGAGGCGGACTTCCTACAATTCCAGCTGAACGAATTGGACGAAGCATCGCTCAAGGCCGATGAACAAGAGGCTCTGGAACAGGATCTGGCCCGCGCTGAACATGCCGAGGAATTGATCCAGGCCTTGCAAGTCGTGGACGAAGGAGTTGTTGGCGACCGTGGAGTATTGGGCATCCTTGCACAGCTTAGACAAACATTGGCCCGGCCCGCACGCATCGATACAGGTGTGAAAGCGGTGCTGGAGCGCTTGGATAGCGTACACATCGAGCTCAAGGACATCGGCCTCGAAGCAGGAGGCATGGCGGCATCCATCGCATTGGATCCGGCACAAGCCGCGCGCATGCGCGACCGTCTTGACCTGCTGCTGCGCTTGCAGCAGAAGCACCGCGTGCAGAACAATGCGCAACTCATCGGCATACAGGACGAGTTGCGTGTCCGTTGTGGAACGATCGCTTCCTTCAGTGAACGCATCGTTGAATTGGAGAAGCAGGAGCAGACCTTGTTCAAGACCTCCAAGGACCTGGCCCAGAAGCTTTCCAAGGGCCGTGCGAAGGCCGTTGGGCCGCTGGGTAGCAATGTTGAAAAGCTGTTGCAGGACTTGGGAATGCCCCATGCTGTGTTCGCCTTCGAGCACCGTGCCGTGCCCTGCACAATGCCCGCCGATCTTGGCCCCAATGGGGTAGACTCCGTGCGTGCGCTTTTCAGCGCGAACAAGGATCGTGCTGCCGCTCCCTTGGACAAGGTGGCATCCGGCGGCGAATTGAGTCGCGTGATGTTGGCTTTGATATCGCTCGCAGCGGATTCTCAAGGGCTACCTACCGTGGTCTTCGACGAGATCGATACCGGTGTGAGCGGTGAGGTGGCGGACCGTGTGGGTTCGCTCATGGCCCGCATGGGCGATCAGCGCCAGGTGCTTGCCATAACCCACCTGCCCCAGATCGCAAGCAAGGCCCACCAGCACCTGCTCGTTACCAAACGAACGGTGAACGATTCGGTGCATACACGGATCACTCTGCTGGATGAGGAGCAACGCGTGGAGGCCATTGCACACATGCTCAGCGGGCGCAAGCTCACCAAGGCCGCTCTGGAGAATGCCCGCGTGCTGATGGGGCAGGGGTAGGGGGAGCGTAGCGCGACTATCCTTGATCTTAGAGCCTTAACGCTCGTCAAGCACCTGTTTTGCGACCTATTTCCAAAGGACGATGCGCCGATCGTCGCTGGCGGTGATCAGAGCATCGCCACACCAGAGCAAGGCGTTCACGCTGTGTGTGTGCCCGCCAGCCGAGCGATCAAGCCGAGCAATTGGATCGAGGGTGGTGGCGTCCCACACTTTGGCGCTCTTGTCCCGGCTGGCTGTGGCCAGGCGACGTCCATCGGTACTGAAGACCATGCGGTAGATGGCCGCCTTGTGCGCGGGAATACTGCTCAAAAGCGCGTGGTCCGCATCGCTGCGCCAAAGTCTAAGGTGGCCGTCCTTACCGCCGCTGAACAATACCGGTTTGTTCGGGTGAAAGGCCAGACCTGCGACACCGATGAAGGATGCTTCGGTATCCAACTCCACCTGCAAGGGGTGGGCTTGCAGGGTGTGTAGCTCATTGAAGAGCAAGGTATCCAGAACGCGTATCGTTCCATCCTGGCAGGCCACGGCAAGCTGCTCCCCATCGGGTGCCACGCACAGGTCCCGTAGCTTCTCATCCATCAGCGGAATGTGGCGAAGTAGACGAAGGGCCTGCGTATCCTCCATCTTCCAAACGCTCAGCGTACCATCACCACCAGCGCAGGCAATGCGTTGGTCCGGCAGTACGCACATACTGAACAGTCCCTTGCGGTGCAGGTCGTAATGGTGAAGCTCTTTCCGGCTGGTCAGGTCCACCACATGCAGTCCTCCACCTTCAGTGCCTATCAACAGCAGTCCAGCATCCGCAATTAGGCACATGCTGAATACGGCCTGGCCAACACGTACGATGACCTCACCATGGTCCGGATCAGCAACCCGCCAAAGCACAACCAGCCCGTCGCCACTGCCGCTGAGGAACGTACCCGGTTCATTGCCTGTGGTCAAGCAGTAAACGGGCCCCTTGTGGCCTTGGAACGAAGCGCTCGGCTGCATGTGCCGCGAAGATCGCGCATCACAGCTCTATTCCGCCCAACGCTTACGGTCCTTCCAGCTGAAGGTCCATTCCGGTGTGCGCAGTTCGGTTCCAGTGCCGTAGGCGTACCATGCTCCTGTGCCAACGGGGTTCTTAAGCACATGGATGTCCTGCGCAGGCATATAGCTCTGGCCCACCAGGAACCAACTGCGACCGTCGGCAGTCTTCGCCACATCGAGCACAATGACCGCATGGCCGGGGCTTCCACCGCGAATGAAGACATCACCGGCTTGGATAGGGAGTTGTGAAGCATCCTTGAGTTCCTTGGAAAGGCTAAGCGTGCCGGCGTAGGTGAACACGAATTCCAAGTATCGTAGGAGCTGTGCATGGCTGTGATCCTTCGCCGCCCCGGAGTGCCAGCTGCATGCATTCCCGGAAACGCGCACCCGCTCGCCCTTGCGCCAACGCTCCCAAGGCACGCGGAAGCCGTTGGTAAGGTCGAATGCGATCTCCCCTTCGCGGCCATTGGCGAAGAGGTATTCGGCCCGAAGCCGCATCACGGCATCGGCACACTGCTGCAGGTCCCTGCTTCCGGTGCTGATGTCCACCACCGCAGCATGCACGCCCTGGTTCGTTTTGGGCTTCCCGTTGTGCAGCAATACCGGAGTTCCACTAGGCTTTAAGGGCAATTCGCGCAAGTACTTGGCGAAAGAAGCTGTCGGTGCCCCCACGCGCTTCGCTCCGGAAGGGGCCGCGAAGCGTTCCTCCAAACGCTCCTCAGGTGAGGCGTTAATGGGACTTACGTAGGCGACCGGCAGTTGCGCCGGGACCAAGCCACCGAACGCAAAGCAGGTGAGTAGGAGTGAAGCACGCATGACGATGTAATGCACCTCGGTACCAAGTGTAACGACGCTAGCTATCGGATCGGTATCGACGTTTGATAGCTGTACATGCGAGGCGCCGGTATTTGTGGTCACCGGGGTCACGGAAGCATCCGCAGAGCTCCTATCACAGGATCAAGATGCCAGCGTTCGATACCGCCTTGTGCAGGCACCCAAATGGCCTGGTCGGCAGGCGAAGGGATCAATTCGCGGCTTGGTCCTCCTTCGGATCCTGTTATGAGTATGCGTCCATTAAAGGCATCCGTGCTCCAGGTACCTGTAAGGTCACCCGCAGGTCCGAAGAGCTGCCCGAGGCTCTGTGGTGCTTCAATGCGGGTGCTGGTACCGGGCATTTCCACCCGGGGCATTTCCACCGTGGGCATCACCACGGTCTGTGCCTTACCTATAGTGGCAACGAGAGTTGGGAGTAGTAGTAGGGAGCGCGAGAACATGCGCTACGGCCAATACAGATAGGATGCCGATCAGGCCTTGGCCGAAGTCTTCTTACTCGAAGACACCTTGTCCTTTTCGGTGGGCAAATAACCGAACAGGTGGTTGTCCTTGATCATGTTGTCCACGTAGGGCGGCACCATGGTCTCCCAACCCGATTCGCCATCGCGGATCATGCGCAGCACTTCCTTGCTGTAGATACTGAGGACGCTGGGGTCGAAGGTTCCGATGTCCACCAAGCGTTTGTTGAACAGTAGGTAGTCGTACAAAGGACGCAGCCTCGGGTGTACCGGCATGCTTTCCGTTGTCACCACTTCGTTCTCATGCTCGCCCTGGCTGGGGTATACATAGATCTTCAAGTCGCGCGTGAACAGTATGCCGAATGCCTCCAGCATACCACCGTTCAGATCGCGGTAGTAGCGTTCGTCGAACACGTCCATCAGGTTGTTCACGCCCATGATAAGGCCCATACGCGCCTTCGTGTACCGACTGAAGTACTCCACCAGTTTGTAATACTCCTGGTAGTTGCTGATAAGCACCGTTTGGCCCAGTGAGCACAAGATGTCCGCCCGGTCTATGAAATCCTTCTCGTCCACATCGCCCGTATCGGAGCGGAGGTTGTTGAGAGTTATCTCGAAAAGCACTTGCATGTTCTGTCGGTCCACACGCTGTTCCTTGATGAACATGTTGTAGCCGTTCATGATCATGTCGATGTTCACCTTGGTCACCGGCCTGAAACTTCCCCTTATCGTGAGGATATTCTTGCGGAACAGCATCTCGCTGGCCTGCAAGTTCTGGCCATCGGGGCCGAAGAGCACCGCATCGGTGTAGCCGCGCTTCACCAACTGGAGGCTTAGCAGACGGTTGTCGACCTTGGAGAACGCCGGCCCGTTCATCTGGATCATATCGATCTCCATTACGTGCCGCGATATGTTGTCGTACAGACCGGTCATGATCTCCTGGGGATCATGGTTGTCGAACAAGCAACCGTACAACAGGTTAACGCCCAGGTTGCCTATGCTTTCCTGCTGCTTGGCCATGTCGGCGTCGTGCAGCCGGATGTGTAGGATGATGTCGCTGGTAGGCTGGTCGGGCGCAGTTTGAAAACGTACACCGATCCATCCGTGGCCGCTGTGTGGACGCTGGTAGGTACTGGTGCCTATCGTATTGGCGAAGGTGAAGAACTTCTTGGTAGGGTGTTCCTTGCGGTCAAGTCGGTCGATCATCAAACCGTACTCGTGCCGCAACATGTTCTTCAAGCGGCTTTCGCACACGAAGCGATTGCCCGGCTCGGGCCCATAGATCGCGTTGCTGAAATCCTTGTCGTAGGCGCTCATCGCTTTCGCGATGGTCTGTGATGCGCCGCCAGCGCGGAAAAAGTGCCTTACGGTTTCTTGCCCTGCCCCGATCTCAGCGAAGGTTCCATACAGGTCGGGATTGCCGTTGACCTTCCGTGCTTTTTGCAGGGGGCTGAGTACAACGCGTTCTGGATCGATCTGGAGCATGAGCCGGAATACACAGTGGATGTGGTGCAAAGGTAGCCTCTTCGCACATGGTCCGCTTGTAGAACATCAGGAACAATGCCTTGTTCAGGACTGCCTCGCGTCGGTCAACGAAGGCGATCCCACGGATGATTCATGCCTTTAAAGTGGTCGCGAAATGCATCGGTGAACTCAATGTGCGGTGCACCGGGCAGGACTTCGCGATCTGGGCGAGGCGATCGCGTTGTTCAGGCGAGAGTTCCTTTTCGAATCCGACCTCAATGCCCATGTTCG
This sequence comes from Flavobacteriales bacterium, assembly GCA_040881405.1. Classification (GTDB taxonomy): domain Bacteria; phylum Bacteroidota; class Bacteroidia; order Flavobacteriales_F; family PHOS-HE28; genus PHOS-HE28. The sequence goes on from JBBEDG010000181.1 coordinate 9,855, forward strand.
TTTCAACTTCACGTCCGATCTGCGTACGCTCCATGGTCACATCCACCTGTATTTCGCCGGTGTCCCACTGCTTGCGATCGGCATACATCCTCAGTGTTATGGCAATGCATGAGGCCAGTCCGCTCAGCAACAGTTCATGTGGACTTGGTCCGCTGTCCTGTCCACCGTGGTCCGTGGGCTCGTCCGCCAAGAACGCATGGCCCCTGGACCCTATTCGGGTGGCATAAGGCTCATTGCCCGAACGGGCGGAAACGGTTCGACGTGTGGAGCTATTGTCGGTCATGGATCAACGCATTAATGACCCACAAGGTAGGGAGTGGACCAGGTCCTTCCCCGCTCATGACGACTGGACGATCGATCCTACCCTCAGTTCTTCTTCGCCTTGATCTCGCGCAGCTTCCGCACGAGGTCGCCGATCTGTTCCGCAGTAAGCTGCTTGCCCACCAATTTGCGATCGCCGTCCACCACGAACATCTTGGGTGTGCTGTACACATCGTAGGTCTCGGCGTAGTTCAAGCTCTCGATCGTGGTGTGCTTGGGAATGAACTGGCGTGGATCCTTCTTCGCTGTTTCGTAAACGTTCTGGGTAAGGGCCACATTCACCCAATCCAGATCGTTCTCGCGGATGAATTTTTTCCAGTCCTTCATCAACCCCGCATCCACGGCCTTGGCCACGGCGAACACCTCCACATCCAAGTCCTTCAAGGTCTCCTTGTAGGCTTTGTGGATCTCCGGAAGTTCCTTCTTGCATACACCGCAGTGCGGATCCCAGAACACGATCACCACGTATTCCTGCGGCAGATCATGGAAGCCGATCCACTTGGTCTCGGTGCTGTCGGTAAGGATCAGGTTGGTGGCCTGTTTTCCGAGTGTGAGCGGCGCCATTTTCCGTGCACGTTCGCAGAGCTTTTCAAGCTTGTCGTCCTCGATCCAAGTGGCACGGCTAGCCTTGCCGGGCTGCGGGCAGTAGTAGGTCTGTGCCATGTGTACGAACATGGCGTCCATGCCCATGATGTCGCTGGTCTCGTATTTGTGCGTGATCGTATGCACGGTGTACTTGAATACCTCTTCGCTTCCCTCGGTGCGGGCAATGAGCTGGTCCACCAGTTTCGCAAGGGTGTCCGGCACTTGGGGTACAACACGCGTCAGGTATTCATCCAACTTGTTGGCATAGATCGGTGAACGCACAATGCGTTCGTCCTGCAGGTCGAAGTTGTCCCAGAAGTGCCTCCGGTACTGATAGTAGGCACCAGCACTGTCCAAGCTGCCATCGTCCTTGCGCAGTTCCGGGAGTTCGTTGGCCAGGCCCATGCGCACCAGCGCTGCGGCGAAGGTGCCGGGGTTGTTGGTCACCAGGTTCTTCTGGTATTCCTTCACGGTCTTGTCCAGGTCTTCCATTTGGGCCTGGATGACGCCTTTGGCAACGGGGTCCTGCTCGGCTTCCCTCCGGGTACGAAGGGCATCGCCATCGGCCTTTCGAGCGTTCAGGAATTTGATGTACTCGGTGAACACGGCGTTCTCCTTGGAGTCCTTCACCTCCAACTTGCCCATCAGATCGTTCTTATTGGTTGCAAGTACGATGGTGGGTTCGTTCACGATCACCTCGAAGTACTTCGGCCCAGGCACCACCACGGCATACACTCCACCCTTGTAACCACGGGCTTTATTGAACACCACCTTGCCATTGGCATCGGCAATGGCTGTATCGTTATAGAAGAGTTTATTGCCGTAGTAGTTGGCCAGGTAGATGGTGTCCTTGGCAGCTCCTTCAATGTGTACCTCTATGGTGCGCCTGGGGCCGGGAGTGGTGTCGACTTTCTGGGCGGATAGGGGTGTTCCGACCAAGTACAGGGCGATGACGGAGAAGAGAGCACGTTCCAACATGGGGGCAAAACTAATTGGCATTGCGGCGTGCAGGGCAAGAACCGTTCCAGCTGTCCGGTAGTTCAACGCGATCAGGCCAGCGCGGTCTTGAATTCGCTGGTCGTGTGGAAGGTGATGGAGGGGTTCTCCCGCTTCTCCAGATCCAACATGTATGCGCTGGGTGCCATGAAAACGGGGTTGCCGTCCTTGTCCTCCACGATCTGCTGGGCCTTGGCGCGGATGAAACGGTCAAGGACGGCCTGGTCCGATCCGGTAAGCCAGCAGGCCATGTGGGCCTGTATGGCTTGGAAAGCGCATTTGGCCCCATATTCATGCTCCAAGCGGTAGCTGATCACTTCGAACTGCAGTTCGCCCACGCAGCCCACGATCTTCTTGCTTCCGGGCTGTTGGGTGAACAGTTGGGCCACTCCCTCGTCGGTAAGCTGCCGGATGCCTTTCTCAAGTTGCTTGGTCTTCATGGGGTCCATGTTCACCAGCTCCCGGAACATCTCCGGGCTGAAGGCGGGAATGCCTCGGAAGGCGAAGTCGGCACCTTCCGTCAAGGTGTCGCCTATCTTGAAGTTGCCGGTATCGAACAGGCCGATGACATCACCGGGCCAGGCTTCATCCACGATCTGTTTGCTGGCAGCCAGGAAGCTGGTGGGTGTGGCGAAGCGCAATTGCTTCTCCAAACGCACGTGGTGGTAGTAGGTGTTCCGCTTGAACTGCCCTGAACAGACACGTAGGAACGCAATGCGGTCCCGGTGGTTGGGATCAAGGTTCGCGTGTATCTTGAACACGAAGCCGCTGAACTTGGGGTCCTCGGGCTTCACTTCTCCTTGGTCCGTGGGCCTTGGGCCAGGCGGCGGAGCGATGTCCGTGAAGGCATCCAGGATCTCCTTCACTCCGAAGTTGTTGAAGGCACTTCCGAAGAATACCGGTGCTATGCGTCCTGCGCGATAGGCTTCAGTGCTCAGGGGCTCGTACACCCCGTCGATGAGTTCGATGTTCCCCCGCAATTCCTCGGCAGCAACCGCCCCGATCCGCAGGTCCACTTGCGGGTCGCTTAGATCCGCGATCTTCAGGCTGGTCTCTTCCACCTTGGTCTTGCCAGGGTCGAAGAGGCGCAAGCTGTGGCTGTACAGGTCGTACACGCCTTTGAAGGTGGCGCCAATGCCTATGGGCCAGCTCATGGGGCGCACTTTGATGTGGAGTTCCTCCTCCAGCTCGTCCAGCAGGTCGAAGGGGTCCTGCCCCTCGAGGTCCAGCTTGTTGATGAAGACGATGACCGGCGTGTTGCGCATACGGCACACTTCCATCAGGCGCCTGGTCTGGGCTTCTACACCTTTCACGCAGTCGATAACGAGTACCACACTGTCCACGGCGGTGAGCGTGCGGTAGGTGTCCTCCGCGAAGTCGCGGTGGCCGGGCGTATCAAGCAGGTTGATCAGCTTGCCGCCGTAATCGAAGGTCATGACCGATGTGGTGACCGAAATGCCGCGCTGGCGCTCGATCTCCATGAAATCGCTGGTGGCGCCCCTCCTGATCTTGTTGCTCTTTACGGCACCTGCGGTCTGTATGGCACCTCCGTACAGCAGGAACTTCTCTGTAAGGGTGGTCTTACCCGCATCAGGGTGGCTGATGATGGCGAAGGTGCGCCGGTGTTCGATCTCTTCCAACAAGCCCATTCAATGCGTTCCCCACCCTTGGGGCGAAGGGCCGCAAAAGTAGCGCGATGCGTGGAACCTCAAGGCTTCGGTGCTGGTGTTGCATGCATTTGACTCCTACTTTCGCGCTCCAAACCTGCCTATCGATCATGTTCCAACGTCTATTCTTTGCATCGCTCATCACGCTCTCCATGGGTGTGGCCACTGCCCAAAGCCCGGTGCGTACCCAATTGGAGCAATTCGCTACAGGCCTCACGCGTATCTGCGATATCGTACACGCGGAGGATGAACGCATCTTCGCCGTGCTGCAGGCGGGTTCCATCAGGATCGTACAACCCAACGGAACGGTGCTTCCAACCCCCTTCCTCAACATCACCAACCGTGTGAACAGCAATGGCAACGAGCAAGGCTTGTTGGGCCTGGCCTTCGATCCGGACTACGCCACAAATGGGTGGTTCTATGTTTACTACATCAACGGCTCCAGCAGCGGCACCAGTCGGGTTTCGCGCTTCAGTGTTACGGCGGACCCCAATGTTGCGGACCCCAACAGCGAGGTGATCCTCTACACCCGCCAACAGCCCTACACCAACCACAACGGTGGCGACATCGAATTCGGTCCCGATGGCTACCTGTATGTTGGTTTCGGTGATGGCGGCAACGCCGGCGATCCTCAGGATTTCTCCCAGAACATGACCAATGCATTGGGCAAGATGATCCGGATCGATGTTCACAGCGGCTCACCCTACAGCATTCCTGCCGACAATCCTTTTGTGAACAGCGGCGATACCCTGCCTGAGATCTGGGCCAGCGGCTTGCGTAATCCTTGGCGCTTCGGCTTCGATGCGCTCACCGGTGACCTTTGGATCGGCGATGTGGGACAGAATGCACGTGAGGAAGTGGACTTCTGGCCTGCTGGCGATAACAGCGGCCCGAACTTCGGCTGGCGTTGCCGCGAGGGTGATCTGGCCTACAATACTGCAGCCTGTCAGCCCGCATCCGCTTACGTGGAACCAATA
>JBBEDG010000182.1:0-13930 GCA_040881405.1 Flavobacteriales bacterium
TGCCGAGGGGTTTCCCTGGGAACCCTTGGAATCGAAAGGATGAGCAATGAGAGGAATGCGAGTAACAAGACCTTGCCCCACCAGCCATACATGCCGGCCTGGTTGCGAAGGTGGCTCAAGGTGGAAAGCATCGCATTGATCCACGCGAATAGCGCGGAGGGTGGTGTATCGTTGTTCATCGCTGGGGGTGTTCGCGAATACCTGTGGGGGGGCTTTACCAATCACTGGTCTCCGTGCGTCGATATCAATTGGAAGCATATGGTGACCAGTTCCTGAGAGCTTAGGAACTGGGCGGCCACAACAGCTGACTCCGAAGTACCACCGTAGTTCACCACCATCATCTTCACATTCCAGTTGGCACCCACAACCCCTAGGCCGTTGTCGCCCACTGCACCGATCATGCCGGCCACCTGCGTGCCATGGCTCCCGTTGTAAACGTTGTCGTCGTTGCCGGGAGGATTCCATCCGCGGAAGTCGTCCACGTAGCCGTTCCCATCATCGTCGATGTCGTTGTTGGCGATCTCGGCCCGGTTGAACCACGCATTCGCGAGGTTGTCCGGGTGCGATACATCCGCACGTTCTATGATGCAAACCACGATGGTATCACCGGTGGCGGTAACACCTCCCGTGGTCACCTCCCATGCGCCTTCGCTGTTGATGTTCTGGTGGTGCCACTGCTGGCCGTATTGGGAATCGTTGGGCACATTGCGCTCATACACGTAGTGGTTGCGCTGCGCCATCTGCACCTGGGGGTGGTTCTGCACGGCACGCAACATCTGGGCGTTCGGCACAGCTTCCGCATCGAACTTCAGCAGCCAGGCACGCATGGGTGCGCTTACTTCCTCGGCCACGTGCAGGCCGGTGGCAACACCGTTCACGGTCCGCAGGTCCTTGGCCACAGCTTCCACGCTACCGCCTTCCTGAAGCATCAAAAGAATGTCGCCGGCAATGTATTCGGGGCCTTGCGCTTGGGCCGCAAAAGGCAGGAACAGCGCCGCGGAGAAGATGGCGCTCAGTAGGGATGATCGCATGTTGTAGGGTTGGTTCAAGGTTGCAGGTCCTCCAAAAGTATGCATTCATGACGCGTGCAACACCGCCCCATGGTGTATACTGACGATCCAATGACGGGTGCTTGGCTTGGGATCCCAGCGGGGTGTGCCGCCCTTAGGCGGCCCCTGGTTCCACCCCTCACCCCAACTCCCGCGCCACCTCCACCAGCCCTGCCGGGTGTTCAACTCGAAGCGCTTGCCCAGCACACGGCGGTGCTTCTTCACCAGGAAAACCTTCACCCCCTCACATAAACCCGCTTCACCCGCGGCGGCACGCTCGTAAGCACCTCATAAGGAATAGTCCCCAGGTCCTGCGCCAGTTCAGTGATGGGGTGCTCGGCATTGAAGAGGTAGGCCGGATCGCCAAGAGCACAACGGATGCCGGTGACGTCGATCATCACCATGTCCATGCATACGCTGCCTACGATGGGGGCGGGGTGGCCGTGCAGCCAGAGGCGGCCGACGCCGTTGCCTAAGCGGCGTGAAAGTCCATCCGCATAGCCGATCGGCAGCGTGGCGATGATGCGTTCTTCGGGTGCCACCCAGCGGCGGCCGTAGCCCACGCTTTCGCCGGGGCGCACGCTGCGCAGTTGGGCGATGGGCGAGTGCAGGGCCACGGCAGGCAGGAGGCGTGCGGTCTCGGCGGCGTTGTGGCCCACGCCGTGCAGGCCGATGCCGATGCGCACCATGTCAAGCCGTGCTTCGGGGAAGCGGCAACTGGCGGCGCTGTTGGCGATGTGGCGCAGGGGCGTGTAGCCCAGCACGGCATCGATGGCATCGGCCATGCGGCCGAAGAGCGCCAGTTGCTGGCGGGTGAAGGTATCGTGCTCGGGGGCCTCGCTGCCCGCCAGGTGCGAGAGGATGGAGGCCACGCGCAGTCCCTTCGCTTCGCCCAACAACTGCAATAGCGTTGGCAGATCGGTCTCGGTGAAACCCAGGCGGTGCATGCCGGTATCCAGCTTGATGTGGACGGGTGCTGCGCCGGGGTGCAGGCGCGCGTGCTCCACTGCTTCGCGCAGGCTGCGTTCGTCGTAGACCTCGGCCTCCAGCCCGAAACGGTGCAGGGTCTCGAAGGGCACCGGCTCGGGGTTCATTACCAGGATGGGCAACGTGATGCCTTGCTGCCGCAGCTCGATGCCTTCGTCGGCGTAGGCCACGCCGAGGTAGTGTACCTGCTCGTGGGCGAAGAGGCGCGCCAGCTCCAAGGCCCCGGTGCCGTAGCCGAAGGCCTTCACCATGGCCATGGTGCGCACACCCGTTGGCAGCAGCGCGCGGAAATAATTCAGGTTGTGGCGGATGGCTTCCAGGTCCACCTCCAGCACGGTGCCGTGTACCTGCCGTTGCCAGCGTTGCACCACCTGCTCCAAGGCGAAGGTGCGGGCACCCTTCACCAACACCACATGGCCCGCAAGAGTGGCGGGGTCCACGCTGTGCAGCAGTTGGGCGGGATCGGCGAAGGCATGTACGGTGCAGGAGAAACGCTTTTGCTGCGCGGCCAGCTGCGGACCAATGGCGAAGAGGGTGCGCACACCGGCCCGTTCCAGCAGCTCGGCCACACGCTGGTAGAGCATATCGGGTGCATCGCCACTTTCAAGGATGTCCGAGAGCACAACGGCCTGCGGCCTTCCTGCGGCCACCTGTGCCATGTGCTCCAGCGCGATGGCGAGCGATGCGGCGTCGTTGCTGTAGGCATCGTTGATCAGGGTCATGCCCTGCACGCCGTCCACCACCTCCAAGCGCATGGCCACCGGTGCCAGGTGCGGCGTGCGCTCGGCGATCCAAGCCGGGGAATGCCCAAGGTGCAACAGCAGCGTTACGCAGTGCAGGGCGTTCTCCACCGAGGCCGGATCGGTGAAGGGAATGTCGAAGGCAAAACTTGCCGCATCGTTGATCACGGTGATGTGCGTGCCGTGTGCCGTAGTGCGTTCGTGTACTACATGCAACCAGGCCTCACGCTCGCGGCTCCACCCGCGCAGTTCAACGCGTTGCGCGAGTCCGCTTTGGTGCAGGGCTTGGTGTACCACGCCATGGTCGGCGCAGTACACCAGGGTGTCGGCATCGTGGAAGAGTTTCACTTTTTCCAGGGCCTTCTCCAGGTCGCTGTGGAAGTTCTCGCCATGCGCCGGACCGATGTTGGTGAAGATGCCGATGCCGGGCTTGATCACCGCACGCAGGCGTTCCATTTCGCCGGGCTTGCTGATGCCCGCTTCAAAGAGGCCCAGGGTGTGGGCGGCGTTCATCTCCCACACGCTGAGCGGCACGCCCACCTGCGAGTTCCAGCTGCCGGGGCTGCGCACGATGTGTTCGCTGCCGCGCAACAGTTGGAAGAGCCACTCCTTCACCACCGTTTTGCCGTTGCTGCCGGTGATGCCCACCACGGGCACCTGGTAGTGCGCGCGGTGCCAGCCGGCCAGGCGTTGCAGGGCATCGCGGGTGTCGCGCACCACAAGGAAGGTGCCGCGCCGATCGCTGGCGTTGTAGTTGGCAGGAAGCTCCTCCACCAGGAAGAAGCGCACGCCCCGCTCCAGCAAGGCGGGGATGTAGCCGTGGGCATCGTGCCGTTCGCCGCGCAGGGCGATGAAGAGGGTGCTCTCCTCCGGAAAAGGTTTGCGCGAATCGATGGAGAGGTGCTCGATCAGTGCATCGCCGTCCGGGCCGTGTACGCTGGCGCCGAGCACCTCGGCCAGTGTGGAAAGGGTATGAGCGCGTGCCCTGCTCATGACCGGGCTGCGGATGAAGAGGCCTGCCGTGCGGCATCGAAACACTGGCGGCACAGGGGCTGGTAGCTATCGGTCTCGCCCAGTTGCACCAGGTCGGTGCCGCCCGCCATGCGGTGGCTGAAGTTGGCCAGGTCGCCGCACTGCATGCAGATGGCGTGAACCTTGGTCACGTACTCGGCCACGGCCATCAGCTGTGGCATAGGGCCGAAGGGGCGCCCTTGGAAATCCATGTCGAGCCCAGCGCAAATCACTCGAACGCCGCTGTCGGCCAGTTGCTGGCACACCAGCGGAAGACCGGCGTCGAAGAACTGCGCCTCGTCGATGCCCACCACCTGGATGTCGCTGGCCAGCAGGAGCAGGTTGCTGCTGCTGGGCACGGGTGTGCTGCGGATGCTGGTGGAGTCGTGGCTCACCACTTCCACGTCGTGGTAGCGGGTGTCCACGCTGGGTTTGAAGATCTCCACCCGCTGCTTGGCGAACTCGGCGCGGCGCAGGCGGCGGATCAGTTCCTCGGTTTTGCCGGAGAACATGCTGCCGCAGATCACCTCGATCCATCCTTTGCGTCGGGTGCGGTTGCCGGTGTGCTCCAGGAACATGCGTGTGGGGAGGCCCCGGACCGTTCCGGAATGGGCACGGTTTGGTGGGTGCCGCTAAATTAGGGATCTTCGCGTTGGACCATCGACAACAGCACTGCTGAACATGGGCAAGGACAAGGGCTTCAGAACGATACAGGAACTGGTGTCGGCATTGACCGATGCTGAGCGGGGAATGAGCTCCGGCGCACTGCATTTGGAAGGCCTCGAAACGGCCTGCACCGATGCCCGCGAACTCTACGAACGGCTCGTGGTGCTGCGCCACAAGGCGCGCGAAGCGGCTTTGGCACCTGCTACAAAAGCGGCCGCTCCCGAGCTTCCGCCTGAACCAATACAAGCTGAAGAGCCAAGCGTTGCGGCCGAGCCGCCGACCCTGCGCCTGGATACCAGGCCGCCGGTGATCTCGCCCCGCCAGACCTCGCTCATCGAGGCCATCGAGGCAACCGATGAAGAAGAGGAACCGGTGAAGTTGACACCTGTGGAAGTGCCCGTGGCCGCGGCCGTTGTGGAGGCACCAGCACCTGCCAAGGCGGAAAAGAAAGAGAGCGCCAAACAGGCGACCACTGTGGCCGAAAAGTTGGAAAAGGCCTCCATCAGCGACCTTTCCAAGGCCATTTCCTTGAGCCACAAATTCTGGTTCGTGGCCGAGCTTTTCGGTGGCGACCGCATCACCTACGACAAGAGCATCGGCCTGCTGAACGCCTTGGGCGATAAAGAGAAGGCCATTGTGTACATGGAGACCGAAGTGCTTACCAAGCTGAAAAAGCCCGCCGACCCGGAGGCTTTGGCCATCTTCATGGACCTGATCGAACGGCGCTACCCATGAGACGCCTTGCACTGTTCCTTCCACAGGCGCTGCTCGCAGTACTGGTCCATGGCCAGGACCGCGACCAGGTGGTGAAGCAAGCCCGCGCGCACTTGGATACCCTTACCTCCGAAGACTTCCATGGCCGAGGCTACGTGCAGGGCGGCGATGCGAAAGCGGCCGCCTACCTCGCCAAACACTTCAAGCGCATCGGCCTGAAACCGGTGAAGAAGGACTACTACCAGCCCTTCACCTTCAACGTGAACAGCTTTCCGGACAGCATCGGGGTAACGGTGGATGGCCAGGTGTTGCGCCCCGGCATCGACTACCTGGTGGACCCCGCTTCGGGTTCGGCTTCGGGCAGCTACACGCTGGTCCACATCACACCGGACGACCTGCTGACACCCGAGCGCCGGGCCATGACCATGGGCGTGCTTACGGGCAATGCCGCCTGCCTGCACCTACCCAACACATCCAAGAGCGACTCGCTGGAACTCTTCGCGGCCATGGCGCGTGACCTGATGCACTATGGTCCGGTGGTGAAGCCCACTGCGGGCAAGCTCACCTGGAGCGTAAGCGCCGAGGCACTGCCCTTTCCGCTGATCGAAGTATCGAAGACCTTTGTGAGCGATAGCGCGGAGACCATCGACCTGCACGTGAAGAACAACTTGATCGTGCGGCACGAAGCGAAGAATGTGTTGGGCATGGCCAAGGGCAAAGGCAAGGGTTGGATCATCGTGGGTGCGCACTACGACCACCTGGGCCGCATGGGTCCCGATGCGCTCTTCCCCGGCGCCAACGACAATGCCAGCGGCGTGGCCATGCTGCTGAGTCTGGCGGAATGGTTCGCCAAGAAACCCGCCAAACACAACATCCTCTTCGTAGCCTTCGCCGGCGAGGAGGCCGGATTGCTCGGCTCCGAGTGGTGCGCCGTGGACCGCCCCATAGACATGAAGGAAGTGCGCATGATGCTGAACCTGGACATTCTGGGTACGGGCGACGATGGCATCATGGTGGTGAACGCAACTGCGAACGTGAAGGAATTCGACCGCTTGGTGGCGCTCAATGGCAGCAAGAACTACCTGCCCGATGTGCGCTCCCGTGGCCCCGCCTGCAACAGCGACCATTGTCCCTTCGTGAAGCGCGGCGTGCCCGGCATCTTCGTCTACACCCTTGGCGGGGTGGCCCACTACCACGATGTGAACGACCGGGCCGAAAGTCTGCCCCTCACCAAGTTCGGGGACTTGCAGGCCTTGCTGAAGGACTACATCATCGGCATGCGTTGATCGGCGCGAGGCGGGAAAAGGTACCGAAGGACATTAGACCTCTTTCGCAATTCACAAGAACGTGACCATTGCCCACCCATCGACTCCGCTCTGGGAGGGCGCACCTTTGCTGAGCACCTCCGAAGGGTTACTCCGCAGGGTGCGCAGCAACCGAGGAGTCGAAGCACAGGTGCACCATGAATAGTGAAAGAGGTCCTATACCCCGTTCCGTGGAGAAGACCAACACCGCATCGCGCTCCCAGCTCACCCTGGTGCCCACGCCCATCGGCAACCTAGAGGACATCACCCTGCGGGCCATACGCGCCCTTGGCGAGGCCGATACCATTGTGGCCGAGGACACCCGTGTTACAGGGCAACTGCTGAAACACCTGGGCCTTTCCAAACCCTTGGTGAGCTTCCACAGCAACAACGAGCACCGCATGGTGGAAACCTTGGTGGAACGCCTGCAACGTGGCGAACGCTTGGTGCTGGTGAGCGATGCTGGCACACCGGGCATCAGCGACCCTGGATTCCTGCTGGTGCGCGCCGCCGTGCAGCAGGGCATTTCGGTGGAATGTCTGCCCGGCCCCACCGCCTTCGTACCAGCCCTGGTGGTAAGTGGCATGCCCTGCGACCGTTTCACCTTCGAGGGTTTCCTTCCTCCCAAGAAAGGCCGACAAACACGCCTGAAGGAACTGGCCCAGGAAGAGCGCACCGTAGTGCTCTACGAAAGCCCGCACCGCATTGCCAAAAGCCTCCGCGAATTCGCAGAACACTTCGGTGCCGAGCGCCAAGCCAGCGTTAGCCGCGAGATCTCCAAACTGCATGAAGAGACCCGGCGAGGTACCTTGGCTGAACTGGCCGCGCACTTCGAGGCACACGCAGCGCGCGGGGAAATTGTGGTGGTGATAGCTGGCCGGGGGTAGACGTCGCGCAGCGGCTGGAATATCGTTAACCACACCACCTGTACCGTCGACCCATTGGGTCGACTTTTCGGAACAATACCAAATACCGCCCAACCCAATGCAAGCCTGGACCCTCACCACACACGCCGCACCCCACAGCGCATTCACTCTACGCGAGCACCCCGTCCCGGTGCCATCTCGGCAGCAAGTTCTTATAGCCTGCGAAGGCTTCGGGCTGAACTACGCCGATGTGATGGCGGCCAAAGGCCTGTATCGCGATGCGCCACCGCTGCCCAGCATCCTGGGCTACGAAGTGGTGGGGCGCGTGGAGCAATGTGGTGCCGACGTGCCCGCTGACCTACTGGGCAAGCGCGTGGTGGCCATGACGCGCTTCGGTGGCTACGCCCAAAAAGCAGTGACCGACCACCGGGCCATGGCCGTTATCGCGGACGATGTGCCGCTTGGCGAAGCGGCGGCACTGGCCACCCAAGGCTGCACGGCTTGGTATGCGGCAAAATTGCTCTGCCCGCTTTCTGCCGGTCAACGGGTGCTGGTGCATAGCGCCGCCGGTGGCGTGGGCCAGCTATTGGTACAACTTGCCCTGCATGCTGGTTGCGAGGTGTATGCCGTAGCGAACGGTAGCGAGAAGGTGGCCTACCTGAAGTCCTTGGGCGTGACGCACATCATCGACAGGGGTGCGGGCGACTACGCCGCCGCCATCCGCCGCATGCTGGGCGACCATCACTTGGACGTGAGTTTCAACGCCGTGGGCGGAAGCAGCTTCCGCAAGGACATGGCGCTGCTGGGCATCGGAGGCCGCATCGTGCTCTATGGCGGTGCCGAGCGCGGCGGCATCGGGCCTTTCGGCACCTTGCGTTTTGTTTGGCGCATGGGCATCATGCTTCCGATCTTCCTGATGATGAAGAGCCAGAGCATCCTTGGCCTCAACATGCTGCGCATCAGTGAGGACAAGCCGGATATCATCGCTGCATCGATCCAAGGTGTTACCGATGCATACCGCAAGGGCATCCTAAAGCCGCGTGTGTACAAGGAGTTCCCGGCCTCCGGCCTGCCCGATGCGCATGTTGCCTTGGCGGGCGGGAAGACCATTGGGAAGGTGGTGGTGAAATGGTGAGCTACATTCGATGCTGCTTTGCCAAGCCAATGAGAAGAACCTACCCCATACTTGTGCTTCTTTTGGCCTTAGCGCCTTTGGCATCGCTGGCTCAACCTACGCTGCTACCCAGCATTGGTTTGAATGCATTGCCTGCGGACAGTGAAGCGTTATGCACCTTGCCCTTCCAAACACCCCCAATAACCAGTACCGGCTACTTTGCTGGGGATACCGCGGCCGACTTCAGACTATTCGACCTGGCGGGAAATGCATTCCACTTGCAAAGCACCCTTGCTTCCGGAAAACCGGTGCTGATGATAGCCGGTAGCTGGACCTGTCCGGTGTACCGCAACAAACTGGGGCATATCGCACAAATGCATGCGCTGTATGGAGAGCAGGTGGAATTCATCGTGGTGTACACCGTGGAGGCACACCCGATCATCGATATCAGCCCCTATTTCGGTGCCGTGAATCCGGGACAGACCAACCTGAACGCAGGCATCACTTTCCGCCAGCCCACAACCTACGGGGAGCGGAAGGAGCTGGTGCAGATCATGTTGGACAGCATGACCGTGACCCCGCCCGTGTACATCGATGGCCCCTGCAACGCCTGGTGGAACCACTATGGACCTGCGCCGAACAACGCATACCTGATCGGCACCGATGGCATCATAGCCGCTAAGCACGGGTGGTACAACAGATTCCCGGATGACATCGAATGCGACATCCGTGCGCATCTGGGCCTGCCCAATACCTGCGAAGAGGGCAACTACACGGGCAGCTTCACGCTACAGGAGACCAGTAACGACACCGTGTACGGCACCGCTGGAACCACCCTTACCGCCAGCGCCCGTTTGACCAACTCCACGGACAATGATGTGCAGGTGCGCGTAGTGAAACTGGATGTGGACATGCCTGCCGCGTGGAACAGTTCCTTATGCATGGATGTGTGCTACCTGCCGGACGTGGACACTGCCCTGATCGTGATCCCGGCAGGAACCACGCAGGACTTCTACTACTACTTCTATTCCTCCGTGGAGCCAGGTGCCGGATACACCCGCATCGGCTTCCGCAATGAGAACAACACGAACAACACCTTCGCACGTAACTACTGGGGCATATCCAGCGGCGGCGTTGGTATTGACGAGCTTGGTGGTGTTGCCCGGGATCTCAGCGCCTACCCCAACCCCAGCGAAGGGACGGTGCGGATAAGGACCAAGATGCCCTATGACCGGGTTCAGGTGCTGGATGCGCAAGGCCGAATAGTTGCGGAGCAGGCCCGTACGAACGATGGCCTGCTGCGTTTACCGGGACAAGGGCTGCTCCTGTTACGCTTCGCACACGCTGGGCAGTGGTATAGGGGTAGCCTGCGCGTAGTGGTGGAGTAAGTGCATCCTTTGCAGTGAACCGCCGAGCGAATGCCCGCGTTCCATCGCTGGTCTACCTTTGTACACCCGCATGAACGCCACTTCGGAACGCCTGCATCCCAAACCTTTCAAGGACTGGCGCCTTGGTCTGGACAGACCCTTGCTCATTGCTGGTCCGTGCAGCGCCGAGAGCGAGGAGCAGGTGATCACTACAGCCAAGGCCATCGATGCCTTGGGCAAGGCACAGGTGTTCCGCGCAGGTTTGTGGAAACCGCGTACACGCCCGGGCAGTTTCGAGGGTGCAGGCATGGAGGCCTTGCCTTGGTTGCAACGGGTTAAGGCCGAGACAGGCCTGCTCACCATGACCGAGGTGGCCACCGCACAGCACGTGGAGGCCAGCTTGAAGGCCGGTGTGGACATGCTGTGGATCGGTGCCCGCACCACACCCAACCCCTTCAGCGTGCAGGAGCTGGCCGATGCCCTGCGCGGAGTGGATATCCCGGTGTTCGTGAAGAACCCCATCAACCCCGACCTGCAGCTGTGGATCGGTGCCTTGGAGCGCTTGGCCGGCGCTGGGCTTACGCGCCTGGCCGCCATCCACCGCGGCTTCAGCTGGTTCGAGCGCACACCCTACCGCAACAGCCCCATGTGGGAATTCCCCATCCGGCTGAAGGCTGCATTCCCGGAACTGGAAGTCTTGTGCGACCCCAGCCACATCGCGGGCAGTAGGGAAAAGCTTGGTGGCATTGCACAACAGGCCCTGGACCTGGGCCTTAGTGGTCTGATGGTGGAAGTACACCGCGACCCCCTGAACGCATGCAGCGATGCCGAGCAGCAGCTGGACCCCATAGCATACGGCGCGCTGCTGGACAGTTTGATCTTCCGCCAGGCAAGTCCAACGGCAGGCATGCAGGACCGCTTGCAGGAGTTGCGCGACCTGATAGACCAGATCGATGAGGAGATCGCCCAGAAGCTGGGTGCCCGCATGGATATCGCGGAACGCATCGGGGATGAAAAGCGGGTGCAGAAAGTTGCCATCCTACAACCCGAGCGCTGGGAGAGCATCATGCGCCGAATGCTGGGGTTGAGCGGCCAATTGGACCTGAGCGAAGCCTTTGTACAGGAATTCATGGATGCCATCCACCGCGAGAGCATCCGCAGGCAAAGTGGCGCCCAAGGCCAAGTTCCTGAAGCTGAAGAGGCTCAGGATCCTAAGCATGCCCGGAGTCCGTCATTGAACGGCAACCGGGAATAGACCTACCTTGTGGGCGCCTGCAAGCTTTGAACACAAATCTGGAACCGACCCGTACAACACACCATGCTCAAAAATTACGCTCTGGGAGTGGCACTTCTGTTCTGTGCTCCCACCCTGCTGAACGCCCAGTTCAGCTTCTCCAACGCCACCAACTTGAAAAGCAGTACCACCAACAGCGGTGGATGCATGGGCGTTGTGGACATGAACGGCGATGGCTTGGATGACATGTGCATCCTGGACAACAGCCGCTCCTTCCGAGTGGATTACCAGAACCCCGATGGCAGTTTCACCCTGGTGGATTATGGCCAGGTGAGCAATAGTGGCCAATGGGGTTGGGCGATCGCCGATGTGGATGGTGACGGGCACCGCGACATGATCAGTGGTGGTAGCTACGACGGCATACGTTACGTGCGTATCTCGGAACCAGGCACCAGCACCACCAGCAACTTGAACAACGGCAACATGTTCATGCAGTGCAACAACATCGTGGACATCAACAACGACGGGCACAGCGATTTCTGGGCCTGCCACGATGATGCCGCACCACGCCAATGGCTGAACGATGGCAACGGCAACCTCAGTTATGCCGACATCATCGATTACACCACCGATCCGATGTCCGATATGAGCGGCAACTACGGAAGTGTTTGGTCCGACTTCGACAACGATGGTGATCTGGACTTGTACATCGCCAAGTGCCGCCAGAATGTGAACAATGCCAACGACCCACGTCGCTGGAACCGTCTCTTCGTGAACGATGGCAATGGCAACTACACCGATCAAGCATTGGAATTCGGCGTCCAGATCCGTAACCAAAGCTGGACCGCCGATTTCGGCGACATAGACAACGATGGTGATATGGACCTTGTGGTGACAAACCACGATGCCCCGATGCAGCTATTCGAGAACGATGGCAGCGGCAACTTCACGGACATCACCGCTGGCAGCGGCCTGGGCATCACGGGATTCTTCCTGCAGAGCAAATTCGTGGACTTCGATAACGACGGTTTTGTGGACTTGTTGATCGCTGGTGGACTGGAGCGCATCTGGCGCAACAATGGCGACAACACCTTCAGCCTGCAGACAGGTGTGTTCCCGGCGAACAAGGCCATGCACAGCTTCGCTACCGGCGATCTGAACAATGATGGCTTCCTTGATGTGTTCGCCAATTACGGCAGCAGCTACATCAATGCCGACATGAACAACCCCGACCGCCTTTGGTTGAACAACGGCAACGACAACCACTGGTTCGGCTTGCGCCTGCAAGGCACCGAGAGCAATCGTGATGCGATCGGAGCCCGTGTTACGATCACCGGTCCATGGGGCACCCAGATCCGCGAAGTGCGCGCCGGTGAAAGCTATGGTATGGTCACCACCTTCATGTGCCACTTCGGCCTGGGGCAGGAGACCGTTATTCCTACCGTCACCATCAACTGGCCAAGCGGACTGGAGGAGACCTTCACCGATGTGGGCGTGGACCAGGTCATGAACGTGATCGAGGGTGTTTGTGTGAGCCCAAGCGCTGCCATCACCACTCCTGGGAACCTCATTGTTTGCGGCAATGGCGATGCGATAACCTTGAGTGCGAACGAAGGGTTCGACTACCTCTGGAGCACAGGAGCAACCACCCAGAGCATCGAGATCACCCAGGCAGGAAGCTACAGCGTTACCATCGATGATGGTCAGGGCTGCAACGCCACCACGGCCATCTTCGTGCAGCAAAGCCCTGATGAAACCCCAACGGTGAACGCCTTGGGCGAAACCCGCTTCTGCGAAGGCGGTGAGGTGGTGTTGGAATCCTCCTCGGCAGCTGGCTACTCGTGGAGCACTGGTGCTACGAGCAATAGCATCACCGTTACCCAGAGTGGCACCTACTCGGTTACCGTACAGGGCAGCTGCGGAGACTTCACCAGCGTGGGAGTAACCGTTGACGTGCTTGATGGCCCCAGTGCCCCGATCGCCGACGACGTGACGATACCTGTACCCGGAACGGCCGACCTGTTCGCTGTGGGCGATAACATCCAGTGGTACAACGTGGCCACAGGCGGTTCACCGATCGGGACCGGGAACAGCTTCGAGTCCCCGGTGGTGAGCACCCTTACCTCCTTCTGGGTGTCGGCCACCCAGGACAGCCCTGGTGCACTTGCCAATGGTGGACCCGAGGACCGCACGACGAGCGGCCAATTCCACCCGAACACCGATTTCTTCCCGCTCTTCACCGCCAACGAAGCCTTCACTCTCATTTCCGTGAAGGTGTTCGCCAACGGTGCTGGCAACCGCACCATTGCACTTATCGACCGTGCTGATGGAAGCACCTTGGCAACCGGCACCTATGCCATTCCGGATGGTGAGAGCCGCGTGACCCTGAACTACAGTGTACCGGCAGCAGGCGATTACGCCCTGCGTTGCGTAGGTGGCAACCCACAGCTGTGGCGCGATGGCATCGGCAGCAACCCCACCTACCCCTACGCCCTCGGCGATGTAGGTGCGATCACGAGCAGCAGCGTAAGCGGCAACAACGCCACGGCCCTTTACTACTTCTTCTACGACTGGGAAGTACAAGCCATGGGATCGACCTGCGAAGGACCCCGCACCGAAGTGCAGGTTTTCGTGGGTAGTGTTGGTGTGGAGGATGCTGCCGGTGTTGAAGTTGATCGCGTTTGGCCCAACCCTGCCAAGGACCATGTGATGGTTGCCTTCGGTGATGTGCAAGGCAAGGTTGTTGTGGATGTGCTCGACGTGAGCGGCCGCATCGTGCTGAGCCGAGAAGGCGATGCTCGCGCCCGCCGCGAAGGTCTCATGCAACTGAACGTGAACAACCTAGCCCCCGGCGAGTACATGGTGCGCATACAACACG
>JBBEDG010000183.1:0-13739 GCA_040881405.1 Flavobacteriales bacterium
CCGCACCCATCGCCAGCCTGATCATCGAGCAGTACCTTACGGACACCATAATCCGGCCCGATGTGATGAAGCGCATGTTGGAGGCAGACCTCATCGCCACCGAGAAGGACTACGTGAAGCCTGTGAAGAAACCCCGCAGAAGATGAGCGTAAGGGACAAGGTCGCCACCAACTTCGACAGGCCACTGGTGCTGATGTACGTGGCCCTGATGTTCATGGGCTGGGCCAACATCTACAGCGCTGCCTACGACGCGGAACATGCTTCCATTTTCGATCAGAGCCGGGAATACGGGAAGCAGGGCGTGTGGATGGTCATCAGCCTGCTGATAGGCGCGGCCACTCTGTTGGTGCGCGGGCACACCTTCCGCGATGCGGCGTACACCATCTATGGCTCGGTGCTATTGCTCCTTGTCGCGGTGCTCATCTTCGGCAAGGAGGTCAACGGCGCCAAGGCCTGGTTCGCCATCGGTGGCTTCGGCATACAACCGGCGGAATTCGCCAAATTCGCTACCGCCCTGGCGCTTAGCCGGTATCTCAGCGGGTTGAAATCCTTCGTTGACATACGCTCCCGGGTGGTGAGTGGCATCCTCATCCTGTTGCCGGTCGCCTTCATCATGCTCCAGCCCGATACCGGTACCGCTCTTGTTTCGGGGGCGTTCATCCTGGTGCTCTACCGGGAAGGCCTGTCGGGCAACGTGCTGCTCATCGCCATACTGGCTGCGATACTTTCCGTACTGGCCTTGATCATGAAGGAATCCACCTACGGGCTACCCTTTACGGACCAGGAGCTGGGCGGAGAATACTTTCTGATGATCATGATCGCCGTTTTCGCCTTCCTTGCTTGGCTGGTGGTCTATAACCTGGTTCTGAAACGCCTCCGAAAACGTCTTTACGGCTACATCCTGTTCGGGCTGTTGGGCTCCGTGGCCTTCATCGGTACGGTGGACCGTTTGGTGGAGAAGATGGCACCGCACCAGCAGACCCGCATCCGAATCCTGCTGGGCCTGGAAGAAGACCCCCAAGGCTATGGTTATAACGTGAAGCAAAGCCAGACCGCTATCGGTTCAGGAGGTTTCGCGGGCAAGGGTTACCTGCAAGGCACCCTCACAAAATTCAAGTATGTGCCCATGCAGAGCACCGATTTCATCTTCTGCACCGTTGGCGAGGAATGGGGCTTCCTGGGAACCAGCTTCGTGGTCCTGTTGCTCACGGCGCTCATCCTACGCATCATCCAGATCAGCGATCGGCAACGTTCCAAATTCACGCGGATCTACGCCTACTGCGTGGCCAGCATCTTCTTCCTGCACCTGATGATCAACGTGGGCATGACCATCGGTCTGGCTCCGGTGATCGGCATTCCCTTGCCTTTCTTCAGCTACGGGGGTAGCAGCATGATCGCCTTCACGATCCTGCTGGCGATCCTGCTGCGCTTGGATGCCGAACGATTGAGCCAGCTGCGGTAGGGCGATCCAAGCTTGAGGACTACTTTGGCTTGCGCATTTTGCACCATATGCAAGCGCTCACCTTCCTAACTCGCTTCTTCCATGTCTGGGCATTCTGCCTTGTGCTGGTTCAGGTAGAGGCTCAAGACAGCCTTTACGCCTCTCGCAAACAATTGGTCGATGACCTGATGCATCATCGCATCCTCTCAGAGCGAGGGCGTGATCAGATAAAGATTTGGATAGATCACGTAAGCTCCTCTCCTTATTCATTATCCGAAGTGTATATACGACAGCTGGCACCTGGACCACTTCTGATGGACCTGGCAATGGCGGGCAATGCCTACAGAACGATCGAATGGTATCGGTATGTTGGTGATTCATTGAGCCGGAACGAAAGGCTGATGAACTCGTTAGCCAACGAACGTCGAGGTCACCACAACTTGCGAATAGTGATCGAGAGGATCCGATCCGACTTCTCTGATCGCAACCGACCGCCGCCCAGAACTGATCTTGGAGCCGAAGCTCTCGCATGGGCCGCGACCGATACAGTCTTTGCCAAGGAGCTGGCCGAGTTGGAGTGGCATCTTGGATACGTGGATGCACTCTTATTCGCCGGTCAGCGCTCCCCAGAGCAATTGATCGAAGACCTACATGAAATAGGTCTATTTGATGAATGGCTTGCCGAGGACTTGCGCCTGGATCTGCGATGCGACCGGATATACGATGTGGCTGAACTGCTGAAGCTTATCGATCGGAATACGAACCATAGGATCTGGAAGGAGCAGTCACGGCAAAAGGCTGAGAATCGGATCAAAGCTCTCGTCAGTTCGGGTTTCATGGATGCGCCTACAGGCGAGCAATTGCTGCGCACCCAGGATCCATACTCGTGGCCCAGCGATTTCGAGATCGCCGTTGCAAGTAGCCCGCATCTCATACTGGATTGTGACGAACGTGTTT
The DNA here is from genome assembly GCA_040881405.1 of Flavobacteriales bacterium. Classification (GTDB taxonomy): domain Bacteria; phylum Bacteroidota; class Bacteroidia; order Flavobacteriales_F; family PHOS-HE28; genus PHOS-HE28. The sequence continues at coordinate 2,399 of JBBEDG010000183.1, forward strand.
GGACAGCAGAGTCGTACTACACGGAGTATCTGCCCAAACTTGCAGGCATTGTTCCAGAATTGGCACCGACGAAAGTCCATGTTGTTCGAAGGCCTGCGGACCAAGCGATCGTGAGCGTAGAATATCAAACGGAGGTGAGTTTCGTTGATCACGGTCGCAGGTATGCGTTCCATGTCTTCGAAGGTCGGGAAGGTGTTGTTGAAGGCCCATCATCTGGCTGCTTCATGATGTTTCTTGCACTCAAGACCCTGAACAAGGCTTTGTGCGATGCAGGCTCGAAGTACCGCTTGATCAAGCATGAATTCACGGATGATGAATGTGGCTTATCAGGAAGGCATCAAATGTGTCTTGCTTTCGTCGATCAAGCCCGATGCGACGTCTGGTGGCCCAACCCCAAGACTATACTGGAAGAGCACCAACGTAGCTACCGATGCGACGAGCTTTTCAGCACCAAATTCTGCAAGGACAGCATCGCTGCCCTAGTCTCAGACCTCGCATCCCTCGGTATTCTCCGGCATTTGACCACCTCCCAGATCGACTCGGCCACCGCCCAAGCCAATGCGACCATGCCTGGGGCTTGGGCAGATGTGCTCCAACATTATCCTGAATTGCTCGTTTGGCCGGCCGGCAACAGGTATGCACCATTGTTCGAGGGTGACCTGGAGAAACAATTACTTTCAATCTCGGCCATTTCGCAGGGAGTTGTCACCATATCCCACATCAAAGAACACTGGGGTACCAAACAGCGTGGTACTGTCTGAGAGAAACGCTATTGTGCCCGATTGTCCTTCAAAGTGAACAATGAGGTGACCATCAGACTCAAGGGTGATGCGCGCATGAGCCTCGAGCGCCTTATGGAGGACCGGGTCATGGTACAGATCAACAAGGCCTGTGCCATGCTTGAAATTCCAAGCCGATTCTGTTCAGTTGAGGCCGAACACAACGTGCCAGTGCTATTCCTGGACCGGTCCCAATACGATGTTCTCAAGGGCAAGGTCCTGTCCAGGTATTACGGAGATCCATGGACACGTATGGCTGAGTAAGATCCGAGATGTTCGGTTGGATATCCTGTTGGCGATCCTACTGCGCTTGGATGCCGAACGGCTGAGATGGGCTACCCATATGCCGTCCCGATGGGCTTCCTGTACGGTGAAGATCTCACGCTCTACAGGGCTACCCACATGTCGTCCCGATGGGACTCACCGATCGCCAGCTGTTCGCGACCTACATATCGTCCCGATGGGACTTCTTGGATGCGCGATTCGTGAATTGAAGCGCGCCACACATTCATTGAGACCACGAACGCAGAACGCCGGACCCATGGCCCGGCGTTCTGCTTGATCTGCGGTGTGTGATCAGTAGTACTGGCTGCGGTTGTCCTTCATGCCTGCGGCATCGCGCAGGGCGTTGAAGAGACCGTTCTCGACCCGGCCACGAACTCGTTGTTCCATGGCTGGTTTCTCCGCACTGGTATCAGCACCTTCGGGCACTTCGGTCTTGCTCACCAAGTTCATCACGTACACGGCGTTCTCGCCTTTCAGGGGAACGCTGGTCTGCCCGGCTTCGAGGGCGAACATCTTACCGATGACCTCGAACTCACCGTAGCCGCCTGGGATGCTGAAGCTATTGTAGACCATCTCGTTGGCGTTCTGCACGGTGCCACCCAACTCGGAGGCAAGTGCGTTCAGGTCCGTCTTACCGGTCATTTGCTGTGCGAAGGCTTCGGCCTTCTTCTGCTTGGTGGCTTCGGCGGCGAAAAGCTCCTGCACATCCTCCAGGCGAGGAGGGCCTTCTTCGCGGATGCCCAAGAGGATGGCCACAACATAGTTGTCACCCGCATCGAGGGGTTCGCTCACTGCACCCACCTTCGCACGATTCACCCAAGTGATCACGCTGTTCGGTTCTTGCAGGCCTGCAACGAAACGGGTATCCGGACGGAAGTCGTCCACCTCTTGGTATTGCAGTCCGGCCTCTTCGGCGGCTGCTTTGAGCGAATCCGCATTGGTATTGCGGAGGGAAAGGTCGTTCGCCTTCTTGTACACGTCCTTGAATGTGGAAGGCGTGGGCAGCATGTTGCGGTCCAAGCTCACCACACGCCGTTCCTGGCGGGTGCGCTGACCAAGCACTTCCACGATGTGGAAACCGAAGTCGGTCTTTGCGATGGTGATGGCACCCACCTTCTGGTCGAAGCTGGCGGCGGTGAACTCGGGTACCATACGCTGTTTATCGAACCACTCATAAACGCCACCGGTGCCGGTGCTGCCAGGATCGTCGCTGAACTTGGTGACCAGTTCCTCGAACTTGCTACGGTCGCGCTTCACCACGGTAAGAAGGCTGTCGGCAAGCTTCTTCTGTTCTTCTTCGGTCTTGCCTTGCTGTGTGCTCAGGAGGATGTGGCGGACGCGGGCTTCGGATACATCGGCCAGTTCCTGCACTTTCACCATCTTCCACTGCTCGCCTTGTACGAAAGGCCCCACCACCGTACCCACCTCGGCAGCTAGGATGAGCGAATCATTGGCAGCATCAGCGGTTCCCGCTTCATAGGGATACACGAAGTAGGTGCGGTCCTCGCTGTTGGTGACCACGAACAGCGAATCGTTCTCTGCACCCTCGAAATCGGCTCGCAGGTCGGCAAGCTGCTTCTGGGCTTGCTGGCGATCCATGTCCGATGCGGTAACGGGGTAGATCACATAGCCGAAGCTGCGCGATGCCTTCTGCTTGTGCTTCGGGTTGTTCTTGTGCTCATCGTAAAAGCCACGGATCTCCTTCTCCGTGGCAGCATACAAACTATCGGGCTCGCTATCATAACGCTTGGCGAAGAAGTTGAAAGTGCCACGGATGTTGCGGGCGGCGTATTCGTCCTTTGCCTGGGCGCTGTTCACGAACACGCTCTTCTTCACCAGGTTGTTGTACTTGGTGTAAAGGCGGTTCTGCGTGATGCGCCGCTTCTGGATCTCGTGGTAGACGGGGGCATTCAGTTGTACGTTGCTGAAGTACTGCTGCAGTGCAGCGCGATCGGGTTGGCCATCGGGACCTTGGAAATTCTGGTTCCTGAAATCGGGCAGGATGTTGTTCCCGAAGCGGATGTCGTCGTACTCGGCCTTGGTCAGGGAGAAACCGGCATCCTCCACGCGCTCCATCAACACGCGCTCACGCACCATTTCGTTCCACACGCTGCCACGCACCTGGTCGGTCATCTGCTCGTTGACCTGCTGACCGAAATCGTTGCGGTAGCTATCGAGCTCGTCGCCTACGCGACCCTCGAATTCGCGCAGGCCGATCTCCTCACCGCCCACGACGCCAAGCACCTGGTCCTGGGAACCGCCGCTGCGGCCACTGAAAAGATCGGTGAGGATGAAGGCAGCCAAAGCGCCTCCAATGATCACCAAAAGCAATCCACTACGTTCGCGGATCTTACCAATAACTGCCATGGGGGTTCAGGAATAGGGGTGCAAATATAGGCGGCTTGCCCGTACGGCGTAAAGCTGGCGCAAAGGCCTGGGGTCCAAGCAGGTCCACCCACAACCGACTGAAGCGGGATAGCTACGATCGTGGGTCAACGCAGGTAACCCCGTTCGGGATCCAACACTTCGAAACGGACAAGGTCGATACGGCTGTGCACCACTTGTGCAATGGTGATCCGGAAAGGCGCCAACTCCAGCACCTGGCCTTGCTCCGGCAGATCGCCCGTGCTATGCAGAATGAAGCCGGCCAACGTATCGTATTCCTCGCTTTCCGGAATGGCCAGCCTATGGACCTCTCGCAGATGCTCCACCTCGGATCTTGCGCTGAACAGGAATTCGTTCGGTCCCAAGCGCTCTTCCACCTCTTCCGGCACATCGTGCTCATCCTCGATATCACCAACAATGGTCTCAACCACATCCTCAATGGTGAGCATTCCTGCGGTGCCTCCGAACTCATCCACCACCACCGCCACATGGTTGCGCTGTTTTATGAAGGTTTGCAGCAATTCATCCGCAGGCATGGTACCAGGAACGAAATTGACCGCCCTCAAAATGGAGCGGATGCTCTTCGGGTGCTTGAACAGTTCGTAGCCGTGCACATAGCCGATCATCTCGTCGATGCTGTCCTTGTAGATCAAGATCTTGGTGTGGCCGGTTTCGACCAACAGGTCGCGCAGATCCCGAACGGACTCCTCCACATCCATGGCCACGATCTCAGCACGGGGTATCATCACTTCGCGCACTTTGATGTTGCTGAGTTCCAAAGTGTTCCTGAAGTATTCCACCTCGGCATCCATGGTGCTTTCGTGCGGTTTGTTCGCACTCACATCCTTCAGGAACTCATCCAGATCGATACGGCCGAACACCACTTGGCCAGGCTTGGTACGCACCCCCACGAGACGCAGGAACAGCTCGCTGATACCAGTCATTAGCACGGTGGGTATCCACAACAACGAATACAATACTTGGAGCGGAATGGCAAAGACAGCAAGTGCTCCATTGGGGTCTATCCGGAACAGGGTCTTGGGTAGGAATTCGGCAAGTACAAGGATGATCAGCGTGCTGATCAACGTTTGCATAACGAGCACGAAAAGATCACCCAACTGGAAGCCATGCAACCAGGGCTCAAGCACTTTGGCCATGAACGTGCCGTACATGACCAATGCGATGTTGTTGCCGACCAAGAGGGCACCTATGAGCCTGCCCGGATGGTTGAGCAGCCTGGACACCAGCTTGGCCCACAATGCACCGCGCTTGCGTTCGAGCTCCACATAGAGCTTGTTACTGCTTACAAAAGCGATCTCGAGCCCTGAGCACAGGGCAGAAACCACAATGGTCAGCAGGATGAGGATAAGGTCGGTACCGTTCACGGGAATGAAGAACGCATGCAGGGGATGAAGATACCCGATGGCGCCACTGTGCTATCGACCACCCGCGTTATGGGGATGGTCCTCCATGGCCTCCAGCTTTCGCCGTGTGAAGCGGCGGAAGAAGAACATGGCCAAGGCCACAGCCGGAAAGAAGAGCCATTGCCCTCCTCTCTGGAAGCCTTCCGTCCCTATGGTCCAAAGGGCAGCAAAACCGGTTCCTATGGCCAAGGCCAGCCAGAAGTACTCCATGAATCGGGTGAACTTGCGCATGTTCCGGGCTTTTTTCGCTACGGCGTGGCCAAGGTATCACCCACGGCCACATCGAGTATGCCGGTGATGCGACTGATGGTGTAGCGGCTGAAGTCCTCGGACGCCACAAGCCCTTGGCCATGGATGATGTCGCCTCCACGCTGGATGCGGACGGCACGATCGGTGTACACCTGGGCACTGTCCTGGTCCCAGGTCAATTGTTCCGTTTCCAAGCGTTCGCCCTTGGCATTTATGAAGACCACCTGCTCGTTCACCTCCATACGCTTCTCATCGGGTACCATTACCCCGCGCCGGGCTGTGAGCACACTACTTTGTTCTCCGGCCGCATTGTAGAACACGAGTTCCAGTCCCTCGCTCAATTCCGTACGCTTGGGTTCCGTGCTCCATTCTGCGATGCGGCCCGATCGCAATCGGTTGCGCACCAGACCACTGTCCGTGAACAGGTATTCGGCATCGGTGGTGATCCGGTCCGCAGAAGCCTTTGGCACCTCAACCGCCGCCACCCGATCCAGGTCGTTCACGCATGAAACGAACATTCCCGCCACAAGGGCGGGAATGATCAGGATGGATATGGCGTTCCGACGCTGCAACGAGCCTATTTCTTGGTGCGTACCGTGGTGCTCTCGTTCAAGCCCCCACAGGTAACTTGGAAACTCTGCCCATCGGCAAGTTGGTGGAAGAAGGCATCACCCTTTTCCGGGAAGTGGGCCGCGGTGCGGGCCATGCGGTCGTTCGCTTTGTCGGATACCGAAGGATCAAGGCTCTTGGCCTTCTGGTAGTAGTCGTAGGCCAACCAATACACCCCCCACTTCTCGGGCACATCACATGCTCCGGCCTGGGAGGAAATGGCATCGCCGATCAGCAACAGCGCTTCACCGTTCTTGGGCTCCACCTGCAATACTTGGTTGGCATAGCCACGCGCAGTGCTGTGGCTTCCTTGAGCGCTGGCAACCTGCCCGGTCTTGAGCAGGTACTTCGCCTTGTCGGGACAACCGCCGCACAGATCCACGGCCTCCTTCATGAACTTGCTGGCGCCGCTCAGGTCGTTGCGCTTCACCATGGACATGCCAAGACTGTAGGCACTTTCGGCGCTGGGGTTGGCACGGTGCACATCCTCCGCCAGGGGCAGATAGATCGCTTCTTCCGTGCAGTCCTTGCCTGAAAGGATCCGCAACAAGCGGGTCTTCATCTCGATGTCATCAGGCTTTGCCTTGAGCATATCGCCCGCGATACGCCCGATGTCCTCGCATTCGGCCACCTTGAAGAACAGGGTGTTCACTTGATCGCGGGCCGTGATCCAATAGTTACGGTCCGTCTCCTTCAGGTCCTTGGCCAGGTTGGTCTCTATGTGGCCCATGACCATCACATACTCCGAAAGCATCTGGTCCTTGGTGGCCTCACCCTTGCTGTACATGCAGTTCAAGGCTTGGTAATAAGCGCTCAGGGTAACATCCTCACTGCGTGCACCACCCAGTTCGATGGCCTCCTTGAGCACCTCATAGGCCTGCTTGCAGTTGTCAGCGCCATAGGTCAACATGTCCTGGCCCTTGCGACCAGTAACGAATGCATGCTCACCAAAGTTGGCCATCCGCAGATCGTAGAGCAGGTAGAGCGAATCGGTCAATGCCGCCTTGCGGGTAGCGTCCTTCTCCTTGCTGATGAAGCTCTTCAGCATCAGTCCTCCATCGGCGTACATTTTCTTGCTGGAAGCCGGGCACAGACGCACCGCGTTGGCCCATGGCGTATAGGCATCGCCATAGCTGGACTGGCCGAAGAATTCCTGGTACATGGACAGGTTCTGCACGCAGGACACGCTGTCCTCGGCGGTTGCACCGTATTTACCTTGTCCTGAAGCGGAGTAGGCCAAGGCGATGGTTCCTACCATGGCCAGGCTGCGAAGATGCTTGCTCATTCTATGCGTCGTTTCTTGAACCATTGTTCCCTAAGATCCGGTGTGATGGTGATCCCGATGAAGAAGTGCGCAAAACGTTGCTCGATAAGCCCTTCATCCCGGTACCCGTTCCTCCCGAGCTCGGCCCCAAGATTGAGGCGGCTGCGGGTGGTACTTCCCATCAACGGCAGCGACATGCCAAAAGACATGCCGATCTCCTGGAGCTGGCGTTCACCAACTATGAGGTAATCGTCGGTGAACCGGAAACCAGCGCGATATACGGTGCTCGTCCAGAACGTACCACGCCCATCGCCAGCAGGGCGGTAACTACCACCCACGATGTACGAAGCATTCACCCCAAGATCACTGCGCAGGTCGAGGCCTTCAACATCCACCCGCAATTGCGACCAATCGCGCCGACGGTGTTCCACGGTGGCCGCCCAATGGGCATTGAACACCGTGAATCCCAGAACATACAAGGGAGGCAATCCCATTGAACCCTTGGTGCCGGTGGTGCCGCTTACGGTATCCAGCGGGAATTCCACACCGGAGCCACCAAGGACGAATGTGGAGATGGATGAACTGCTGCGCGCTCCAAGATCCGTGGGCAGTTCCACGGAAGCCCCCACCATGTAGCGGAGACCCTTGTCCGTACGGGTGATCTTCGGCTTGATATCCCCTTGGAAACGAGCTCCCAAACCCAGCACAGGACCGCTCAAGGAAAGGGAGTTCACCACTAGGGTGTTCACGTATCCCGTAGTGCGTGGGTAGTAGGCCTTGCGCACCTCATCTATGGATCCAAAATCGTAGTTGAAGTTGGCACCGAAGGAAAGCGAAGAGCCATTGCCGAGCGTATCCCGCTTGAACGGAATGCTGTGGCCGAATCCTAAGAATGTCCGGTTCAAGCCACCAGTTCCGCTGTATTCGTAATCCACGGTTTCCCCGGAACTGCCCAACGGCCTGCTGTCCGATATCGTGTAGCTCACGGAACTCACAGGGTTAAGTCCCAAGGCAAAACCCCAGCGGCCATTGCCGAAAGGCACTCCGAAGGTGAGTCCCAGGAAGTCGGAGCGCTGACCTGACTGGCTCATCTCCCCACTGCGGAATTGTTGCGCGCGTATCATCAGGGCTGTCTCGAATGCCGGTCGAGCCAGTGAGGCGTAGGAGGCTGGATTGATCTGGATAACGGAGAAGGGGTCGTACAGTGCCACACCAGCACCACCCATCATGGCTTGTGATGCTTGCGTACTGCCCATAAGGCTGCCCAATCCATAAGCCGAATAGGGGCTACCGCTACCCTGTTGACCCTGGCCCAGGGATGCCGAGGGCAAGAGGACCGCCAGGAGCAGAATGATGAGCAAGGTTGTACAGCAGTATCGCATGAAAGCCCTCCAGGGTCAGCAAGGGGTGCGCAAAGATGCCACTTTTCAAACCGGTGGCGATACGCAACGCATCTCCGCCGGTAAGCACAACGGCAAGATCGGCGCGATGGTGCCCATACGTGGTAATGAAGCCCATGACCTCGTTCAGGATGCCATGGTGTATACCGGCAGACAGGCTGGAGTGGGTATCGCTACCTAGTACGGCGGGCGAGGGTCCGGGATCGACCAATGGCAGACGCGCACTATAGTTGTTCATGGCCTTGGCACGCAAGTGCATACCCGGCGTTATGGCGCCACCCAAATGGATGCCTTCCGCCGAAACAAGATCATAGGTAATGCATGTTCCAGCATCCACCGCCAACACAGGTCTGCCAGGAAAACGCCCGACCGCACCAACAGCGTTCGCCAGGCGATCGGCACCCAGGGAGTGTGGCGTAGCGTAAGCACTCCGCAGCGGCGTTGGTGTAGTGCCCGAGACCTCCAGAATAGGACAAAGACCGGTCAGGAAACGATCGAGCTCGGGATGGTGGGAAGCCACACTGCCGTGAACAGCATGATCAGGGACCAGACCATGGAGCCAATGGTCCAGACCAATGTGGTCGCCATTTGCCAAGGTGGTCCATCGCAAAGCATTTCCCACCCCTTGGTAGAGAGCCACCTTGGTGCGGGAGTTGCCTACATCAAGGACGAGATGAACAGGGAGGTGTTCCACGGATCGTGTACTTGTCTATATTTGCGGCCCTTGTTCGACGAATTCCAGTGCCTACGGAGAACAAAGTAATGGTGCCTTAGCTCAGCTGGTAGAGCAATGGATTGAAAATCCATGTGTCCCCAGTTCGATTCTGGGAGGCACCACGCTATGAGAAGCCCTCCGCCCCGCGGGGGGCTTTTTCATTGGCCTTTATCCGCAAGCCAGGCCTTCACCTTGGCCAGATGGGCCTGCTTAACAGGCTCACGCAATTCAATGTTGGTACGGGTGAAGTAGCGGTGCTGGGTAAGGAAACCGACCTGCAACGTATTCCATTCCATCTCTGTGCGCAGGTGTCCATAGGCCTGCATTTCGGCGAAGAGGGTGTCGCCTATCTGCTTGAAATCACCACGACCCAAGTAATCCAGGTCCGCGTCGCAAAGGATACGCGCAGGTAGGTCCTGAGGACTCTGTGGGATCTTGGTGGCTCGGATCATGGCACAGATACGCTCGATCTGCACGGTACTGAAACCAAATCCTGGCAGCTGCTCGGAGACTATGGAGCATCCGACCTCTTCATGGGAATCATTGTTCACCACGAACCCGCAGTCATGGTACAAGGCGGCGATCTTCAAAAGCTCGAGATCCTCCCCTTCAAGGCCTTCGTTCAAGGCTATGTCGATAACGCTGGCGTATACATCCAAGGTATGGCCCAAGGAATGGTAAGACCGCTCCGTGGGGAGCTCTTCCTTCAATCGTTTCAGGACATACGCCTTGGCCGCTCGGGTATCCATTGTAAGGTGGTCCAAGGTAAGGACCTTGCGCAATGCTGCCCGTGTATCTTTGTTCATGATGGCCACGAACCCGCATCGCCGAACAGCTCTTCTCTTCGGGTCGCTTACCTTGTACATCGTTCTGCAGTTCGTTTGGTGGGCGGTACTGCTGTTACGAAAGGACCGCGCCTTGGCGGCGCTGACCTTGGAATTAAAGGCCTTGGGGTCCGAAAGCGGTGTTCCTGTGGACCCACAGCGTAGCCTCATGATGGTGGTAGGCGAAGGCAGTGTGTTCCTGGTACTTCTCTTGGCAGTGCTTTACCTGACCTACCGTGCGATACGCCGTGATCTGGACCTGGCAAGGACCCAACGGAATTTCCTTCTTGCGGTTACCCACGAACTCCGGACACCCATCGCTGCGATAAAGCTGCAATTGCAGACGTTGGCCAGACCTGCACTGGATGGAGAACAGCGGGAAACGCTGCGCATGCGCGCCATCCAGGAAGCGGATCGCCTGGCGTTGCTCACGGACAAGGTACTGCTGGCGACAAGTGCGGAAGAAGGTGTATTGGCGATGGATAGGCGTGAGGTGGATGTGATGGAACTACTGAGAATGGTCGTGGAGAGAGCTCGTACACATTGGGCGAAGGACCATACCATTTCGTTGGTCGGCCCTGATACCTTGCTTGTGCACAGTGATCAACAGGCACTGCACAGCATCGTGGAGAATCTTTTGGAGAACGCCGCCAAATACGCTCCTCAAGGTTCACCGATCGAGGTTCGCGTGGAAGCGGGTAGAGAAGGTTGGCGGATACTGGTAAGCGACGAGGGGCCTGGAGTTCCAGTTGAAGAGCGGGAACGCATCTTCGAAAAGTTCTTCAGGGGAGGCCATGAAGAAACACGTAAAGCGAAGGGCACCGGGCTTGGGCTGTACATCGTGCGACGCTTGACCCAAGCCCTTGGAGGCAACGTGCAATTGAACGAGAGGCGTCCACACGGGGCTACCTTCGCGGCCTCATTCCCCAACCACTGATGGGCCGGAGCAAGGTTGTACTCATCGTACTGGATGGCTGGGGCATTGGAGCGGGTGACCGGACCGATGCCGTTGCAACAGCCAACACTCCATTCATCGACGGGCTGCGCAGTACAGCGGCCAACGCCACTCTCCTCACCGATGGAGTGCATGTGGGCCTTCCCGAGGGACAAATGGGCAACAGCGAGGTGGGCCATCTGAACATCGGAGCTGGTCGCATCGTGTACCAGGACTTGGTGCGTATAGACAAGGCCATTGCCGATAACAGCTTGACGCATATTCCCGAACTGCAGGAAGCCTTTGCCAAGGCTGCCTTGCCCGGGGCGCGTTTGCACCTGATGGGTCTATTGTCCGATGGTGGTGTGCACAGCATGCGCAGCCATGCCGAAGCCCTCTGCCATTTGGCTGAAAAGAAAGGGCTGAAGAACGTGTTCGTGCATGCCTTCACCGATGGTCGTGATGCCGATCCG
>JBBEDG010000184.1:0-13724 GCA_040881405.1 Flavobacteriales bacterium
TTACAGCCGCCCGGCGATGTAAGTGTTACAGCGAAACTTCCGGTGGTAAGGTCACAGATCTCACCGAATGCGATGGTGCCTCCGTTGCATGGACACCCTCCGAAACTCAAGCAGGGAGATGCTCCTCCGAACACACTGAAACCACTGATGCAGACCTGCGTGATGGAGCCATCCACAAGGGACGTTGTATTCAACCCTTGGACATTGATATTCACACTGGCACTGCCACCGGCCACCAGCGCGAACTCGTTGTTTTCGAAGGTGGGTGTACTTGCAGGGCTTACCAAATGGTACGCATCAGCGTCGAGGGTCACGCATCCTCCTTCGCAGATAGTGCTGTCCGTACCCGCGGTGATGATGATATTGGGTTCGTTGACGGTAATTGTGATACTACTGGTACAAGTGGTGATACCATCGCTCACATTGGCGGTGTAAGTAGTGGTCTCCTGAGGACACACCGCATTGGGATTTGTACCACCTGGCACTCCCAGTCCATATTCGTAGCCGTCATGCACCCAAGTGATCCCGAAATTGGGGTCGTTCAAGGTGATCTCCACATTATCTATGCCCCAGTGGTCGTATACATCGTCCGAAACGTTGTCCTGATGCCAACGGATCATGGTGTTCGGTGTTACCGCTGCTGGGGGAAGGGTAAGGCACCAGTTGTTCCAGTTCGTCAGTTGTGGGTCGTTCCCACCATTCGGGTCATAGTATTCGATCGTTACCCAGGTGGCTCCGTTGTCTATGGAGTACTGCACATAAACACCCTCCTGTGGTTCATCGGGACCTTCACAAGGGGAGGCTTCCGCTTGCACCGCGTACAGCATATCGAAGCAGATGTAGCCACCCAGTGATAGATCCAATGGCGTGGTGGCCATGGTACGTGGATTGGGCGAGGCTTCTCCCATCCACAGGTGCGGTGTGCCATCCACTCCCCCTGGTGAACAGGGGTTGTTGAATTGGGCGGATTGCGTGAATTGCCAACCAACAGGAGCGCCAGTATTGAAATCTTCGGCGAACGCGATGTTACCGGTTCCGTTGCCGAAGGCGATCAACGAAACACAGGAGCCACAGGTTATCTCGGTATCGGTCGCGTTGGTGGTTATCTGGCACTGCGACCAAGCAGAAGAGTGGAACAGGGTCGAAATAGCAACGAGAAGTATCGAACGGTATAGCATTCGGATCATGTTTGGATCACACGAACAACTTCGATGTGGAACACATGAATTGCGGTCCGCTCGGGTTTGACGGTCCCAATTTAGACGTTCATCCGGGAAGGAAGGGTGCCCGACGTTCCATTGGAGCCATCCCTGGCTGGGGGGCGGTACATGTACCTAGCCCGCGTAAGGTTTGCGGTCCATGATGCTCCTACCCAAAGTGATCTCATCGGCTTGATCAAGATCACCGCCGATGCTGATGCCCCGGGCTATGGTGGTAACCTTGGGACCCGTACCCTGAAGTCTTCGGTTCAGGTAGAAGGCCGTTGTGTCGCCCTCCAAGGTGGTCCCCAAGGCCAGGATCACTTCATGTACAGGTCCTGCTGCGATGCGATCCATCAGTTGCCGTGTATTCAAGTCGTCCGGACCGATCCCGTCCATGGGGCTGATGACACCACCAAGCACATGGTAGTTCCCTTTGTACTGGCGTGTGTTCTCGATGGCGATAACATCGCGGATGTCCTCCACAACACAGATCAGTCCGGAGTCCCGGTTCGGGTCATTGCAAATGGCACAGCGCGGAGCGTCGCTGATGTTGCAGCAGGTCGTGCAATATTGGACCTTGTCGCGGAGTGCCCGAATCGCATCGCTGAAACGATGTACTTCGCTGGGATCACGCCGAAGTATATCGAGGGCCAGGCGCATGGCCGTTCTGCGCCCAATGCCGGGGAGCGTGGCCAACTGGTCCACGGCTTCTTCCAACAAGGCTGAGGAAAGGCTCACGGCGCAAATGTACCCGTGATGCAGCCAGCGTCCACTCCGGTGCGAAGTGGGATCATGCCAAGCTGGGCCTCTTTACCAGCTGGAAGATGCGCATCAGCGCCTCAACAGTACGGTCCACCTCCGCACTGGTGTTGTACCTGCTGAACGAAAAGCGGATGTTGGCGCCTTTAACATCCGGGTAAAGCGCTGCCAGAACGTGACTTCCAGCATTGCTCCCGCTGCTACAGGCACTGCCACCACTGCATGCGATACCCTCTATGTCCAAGTTGTAAAGCAGCATTTCCGAACGCCCATCGTCGGGGAAGCGCACATTGAGCACGGTGTACAAGCCATCAACGCTGTTGTCACCATTGAACCCCACGCCTGGGATGTGTGCGGTCAAACTGGCTTTCATACGCTCCTTCAAGCTGCGGATATGCCTCTCGTGCTCCTGCAGGTCGCGGTAAGCGATCTCCATGGCCTTGGCCAGGCCTACTATGCCGGCGAGGTTCTCGGTCCCCCCGCGCATGTTCCGCTCTTGCGCACCTCCAGAGATGAACGGCTTCAGCCCAGCTCCATTCCGCATGAACAGGAAGCCAACACCTTTGGGACCATGGAATTTGTGTGCTGCGCAAGCCACGAAATCCAAGGGAAGCGTTGCCAGGTCGAAGCGGTAGTGTGCCATTGTCTGCACCGTATCGCTGTGGAACAATGCGCCGTGTGTCCTGCAAGCAGCACCAACCGCCTCAAGATCGATGCGGGTGCCGATCTCGTTGTTCGCGTGCATCAGCGAGACCAGCGTTCCTTCGCCACTTGTTCGCTTCAGCAGCTCTTCCAGGTGGGCCATGTCCGGCTTGCCATCGGCCTCCAAGCGCAACCAGTGTACCTGAACGCTTCGGGTCTTTGCGAGAAGAGCAGCCGTGAGTTCAACGGCGTGGTGCTCGATGGGCGAGGTGATGATATGCTTTACACCAAGGTCCCGTACGGCGCAACCGAGCACCATGTTGTCGGCCTCGGTACCTCCGCTGGTGAAGATGATCTCGCCCGGTGTGCAGTTCAACAGCGCGGCAATGGTCCTGCGTGACTTTTCGATGGCCGCGCGGGTTTCACGCCCGAAGCTGTGGATGGATGAAGGATTGCCGTAATAGGTCGTGAGGTAAGGCACCATGGCCTCGAAAACCTCCGGAGCCACAGCTGTTGTGGCGGCATTGTCCAAATAGATCCGTTGCATCATCAGGAAACATTCCCGCAGGAGCTGCGAAGGTAGTACCCTGGGGTGCAGCGCTCTTGCTGTATTCGCCGGTCGATCGGAATGCAGACAGCGAAGCTGTTCGGTACAATGGCCGACCGGAATTCAAATATCCTTCCGGTCGAGGTCCTCGAAGTTCAGGTCGGACAGGTCATCCGGCTCGCTGGTGGTAGGTTCGGTATCCATTCGATCCCCTTGTGGTCCGGTAGCTTGCCCACGCAATCGGTCGATCTCGTCGAATGCATCGTGCAAACCGTCCAGGAACTTGTCGAAATCCTCCTTGTACAAGAAGATCTTGTGCTTGTCGTAGCTCGTGGAGCCGTCCGGATGGGTGTGCTTCTTGCTCTCGGTGATGGTCAAGAACAAGTCCCTGCCACGGGTGCTTTTCACGTCGAAGAAATAGGTCCTTTTCCCTGCCCTTACGGCCTTGGAATATACATCCTCACGATCATCGGTCATGGGCCATGTGATGCATGTTAGCGCTGTGCACCAATTTCAAATATACCAGCAACCCGCAGAAAAGCAAGTACTTAGCTAAGCTGGAGGAACGTATTGTGCGATGGGAACCAATGGATGACCAATGGCACAGCCACACACCATATGCACGTGTGGATGGTCTCGGAACCAACAGGGCCAAGGCGATGGGAAGACGTTCCCATTTTCGGCTTTCGTTATGGCCTAAGCAGGAACGTGGAAAGAACTACTTCCGGGCTTCCTCCAGTAGCTGCTCCTCATGCAACTCGGCATACACTCCTTGGGTAGCAAGAAGCTCCTCGTGGGTGCCTTGCTCGGTCAAGCGTCCCTTATCGAGCACCAGGATCAGGTCCGCATCGCGAACGGCACTTATCCGGTGGCTGATGATCACGGTGGTGCGCCCAACACCGTTCTGTTCACGCGTCGAACGCAGTTCCCTTAGGATGGCCTCCTCCGTTGCTGTATCCACCGCGCTCAAAGCATCATCGAATACCAGGATCCGGGGATCGCGCACGATGGCCCGTGCGATGCTTACCCGTTGCTTCTGGCCTCCGCTAAGGGTGATGCCCCGTTCACCAAGCAGCGTATCATAGCCCTTGGGGAAATCCACGATGTTCCCGTGGACCTGTGCCTGATGCGCCGCACGCTCCACCCGTTCCACAAGGTCGGGCCCTTTGTCAAGGCTGAATGCGATGTTGGAACGGATGCTCTCACTGAACAAGAAAACGTCCTGTGGAACGAAACCACACGAGCGGCGATAGTGTTCAAGATCGAAGTCCTGAAGCGGTACGTCGTCCACCAGTATCCTCCCACTGCTGGGGTCGTATAGCCGCCCGATGAGTTCGGCCATGGTGCTCTTGCCCGATCCGGTGTGGCCTACTATGGCCAATGTTCTTCCGGCTGCGAGTTGGAACGAAACGCTGCGGAGGGCCTCTATACCTGTATCGGGGTATGTGAAGGACACATCTTGGAAAGTGATCCCCCCGGCGATCGGTGCCTTGGAACCACCCGCACTGGTGATGTTCGGTCGTGTATCGAGGAATTCGTTGATGCGTTCCATGCTGGCCGATGCCTGCTGTATGAGCGACGTGACCCAGCCCACCGAGGCGAAAGGCCAAGTGAGCATGTTCACGTAGATCACGAACTCGGCGATGTTGCCCAAGGTCACTGTAGGGTCCCCGGCCAGCAATTTCATGCCACCAATGTAGATGGTGAGCACCGTGCTGAGGCCGATAAGCAGCATGATCGACGGCATGAACAAGGCATCCACCCGGGCTTGGTCGAGGCTGCGTTCCCTATACTGGTCCGTCGCCTTATGGAAACGATCCATGGTCATGGACTCCTTGCCATAGGCCTTCAGCACCCGGATGCCACTGAATGTCTCTTGGGCCATGGTGCTCAGCTTGCTTTGGTGCTCCTGAACGGCCATGCTCTTGCGGTTGATGACATCGCTGACGTAGTAGATCACAACGCTCATGATGGGGAGCGGTGCAAGGGTCCATAAGGTGAGCTCGGTATTCACGCTCAGCATTCGCCCTATGCATAGCACGAAGAGCACCACCAGGTTCAGCGTGTACATCACGGCCGGTCCCAAGTACATTCTCACCTTACCCACATCCTCGCTGATGCGGTTCATCAGGTCGCCCGTGCTGTTCCTTTTGTAGAATGCGCGGTCGAGCTGTTGGTAGTGGTCGAACACCCTGTTCTTCAGGTCATATTCGATCAAGCGGCTTACAACGATAATGGTCTGCCGCATCAGGAACAGGAAGAAGCCCTTCAGCAGGGCGAAGGCCAGATAGAGCATGGCCAGCAGGCCTGCCAGCCATACGATGGTATTACGGATGGCCCCATCGCTTCCCAGGTCGTTGAGACGGGTCTTTAGGTCCAAGCCTGTCCAACCCACCCAATATTCGAGTACCGACGGAACCTCCAAGGCCCGTTCGGTAGCGGGTAGCTCGCTTTGGGCCAAAGCCACTTTTATCAGGTCAACGGCCTCCCGCACAACCTCGGGGGAGTATACGGCGAAGATGTTCGTGAGGACGATGAAGACCACCCCCAGCAGTAGATGCCAGGGATACTTTACGAAGTATGGGTTGAGCTTGAGAAGCGGTCGCATCAGCGGGGCTGGATCTTCCTACTTTTGCGCCGCCTGATGGAACAGGGTGCCTTTCGGAACGCCGCAAAGGTAGCCTGCATCGATCAGGAGGAAGGAGGCGTGACCGAACTCTGAGCACGATATCGACCAAGGCATGCGGCGGCGGTCCCTTCAAGCCAAGAACCCATAGAACCCAGCAAGACCCAATGGCGACCAGTACCCAACCAGTTACCGACGACCTGGTGATCGGACGCATGGAAAAGCACGACCACGAGGAGGTGCTTTTCTGCTTCGACCGCCCCACGGGCCTGAAGGCGATAATCGCCATACACGACACCACGTTGGGCCCAGCCTTGGGTGGTACACGCATGTGGCCCTATGCCAGCGAAGCTGAAGCGCTGCATGATGTGCTCCGCCTGAGCCGTGGTATGACCTACAAAAGCTCGTTGGCAGGCCTGGACCTCGGAGGAGGAAAGGCCGTTATCATCGGTGATGCTCGTACCCAGAAGACCGAAGCCATGTTCCGCCGTTTCGGGCAGTTCGTGGACAGCTTGAATGGACGCTACATCACCGCCGAGGATGTGGGCATGAGTACCACCGAAATGGTGAACATCCGCAAGGAGACCACCAACGTGGCCGGCCTGCCCGAAGAAATGGGAGGTAGCGGCGACCCCAGTCCGGTAACCGCTTACGGTGTCTATGTGGGCATGAAGGCCGCCGCCAAAAGTGCCTATGGTTCGGATGACCTCTCGGGGCGCAAAGTGTCCATTCAAGGTGCGGGCAATGTGGGCCACGCTTTGGTGGGCCACTTGGTGCAGGAAGGCGCCGTGGTGTTCCTTACGGATATCCATCCCGAGAAACTCTCGGCCATCAAGACCGAGTTCCCGTCCATCACGCTCGTGGACCCCAATGATGTGTACGACCTCGATGTGGACATCTATTCGCCCTGTGCTCTTGGGGCTACGGTGAACGACGATACGCTCGCCCGTTTGAAGTGCAGCATCATCGCAGGTGCGGCCAACAACCAGTTGGCCAAGGAGGATGTACACGGTAAAGTGGTCATGGAGAAGGGCATCCTATACGCACCTGATTTCCTGATCAATGCCGGGGGCATCATCAACTGTGCTTGGGAGCGCAAGGGCTACAACCGAAAAGCAGCCCTTAGCCAGACCGAAGAGATCTACAACACCACATTGCGCATCGTAAAAGCCAGCTCGGACCTGAAGATCCCGACCTACCTCGCCGCCAATCAGGCCGCAGAGCAACGCATTGCAAGCATGCGTGCTGCAAGCATTCGCTTCTGAACCATCATGCTCAGCAGAAGATATCTCCGGATCAAGGTCTTTCATGCGCTTTACGCATACTGGCAAACGGACGACGCCAGTGTTGCCCGCATGGAGAAGGAGATGGTGGGGAGCATTGAACGTATCACCGACCTGTACCTCTCTCTTTTGCAGGTCTTCGGGGAGCTTAGGCACGTGGCCCTTCTACGCATGGAGGACAAGCGGCGTAAGCATCTGCCCACGGCGGAGGATCTCTTGCCCAACATGCGCTTCGTGGACCATCCGATCATGATGACCATTTCCGGCAGCGAACGATTGCGCACCGAATGCGAGAAGCGTAAGGTGAGCTGGGTGGGGCATTCGGAACTTTTCACCAAGATGCTCCGCGAGCTCCAGGCCGATGAGGCATTCAATGCGTTCCTGCGTGAACCGGAGCCCACATTCCGTTCGGATCAAGCCTATTTCGTGAAGCTATTCTCCCAGTTCATCGCCAACAGCGAAGACCTGCAGGAGGTGTTCGAAGCGCGCAGCATCCATTGGATGGAGGACCTTGACCTTGCCGCTGGCATGGCCAAGCGCAGTCTTGAGGGCATGAGCCAGGAGGCGCAAGGAGTTCTTGATCTCGAGGACCTTTCGCACGACCCGAAGGAAGACATCGATTTCGCACGCGGCTTGTTCCGAAAGAGCATCGAATTCGGCAATGAGCATGAGAAGGCCATTGCCGAACGCGCCAGCAATTGGGAGAGTGATCGCATCGCACTCAGTGACATGATCCTGATGAAGATGGCCCTGGCCGAAGCCCGTGCATTCGAACAGATACCGGTGAAGGTGACGCTGAACGAGTACATCGAAATAGCCAAGGCCTATAGCACGCCAAAGAGCAAGAATTTCATCAACGGAGTGCTCGATAAGCTCTTCGCGGAGATGCGTGCCGATGATAGGATCCGTAAAGTGGGCCGAGGGTTATTGGAAAGCTGAAACGAAATGGTGTGCCACGTAGCCCTTCTGAAAGGTTTCCGCCAGCGCAAGGCGTCCACCTTGCTTGCAATTATCATGGTGATGCTTGTAGGTTGCCGGATCACGGACCATAGCGAGAATGATGGCGAGGTGAACCCACAGCACATTACGTTTCCGGCCTCGGGCTATGAGGAAGTGGACCCACGCAATGTGTCGGTGCTCACTTTTGATGAGACCCATCTGGACATGGGGCGGATCATTCAGGGGAACACCGTCGAACACCGATTCACCTTCCGCAATACCGGACGTGCCGCATTGGTGATCACCGACGTGCGGGGCTCCTGCGGGTGCACAGTTAGCAAGGACTGGCCTCGGGAGCCGGTTCCCCCCGGTGGTGAGGGAGGCATTACGGTGGTCTTCGATAGCGAAGGCCGCAGCGGGCGCCAGGACAAGACAGTGACCATAGTGGCCAACACCACCCCACCAAGCACAGTGCTTACCCTCTCCGGCGAGGTGGTAGGTCCAGCGGGATCGGTCCCTGTGGAATAGAACGAGAAGAACACGAACACGAAATGATGAGCGCAACAATTCTTTTGCAGGCACAAGGCGAGCAGAATCCCATGAGCTTTTGGATCATGATGGGCCTGCTGATGGTGGTATTCTACTTCTTCATGATCCGCCCTCAGCAGAAGAAGGCCAAGGATGCCAAGAAGTTCCGCGAATCCTTGGAGAAGGGTAGCAAGGTGATCACCATTGGTGGCATCCATGGCAAGGTGGTGGAAGTGAACGATACCACGGTATTGCTCGATGTGGACAACAACGTGAAGTTGCGCTTCGAGAAATCGGCGATCGCCATGGACACATCCATGCAACTGCCCGAGACACCGGCCAAAGCGTAATTGCGAAAACCTGATCGCCCGATCCCACGCTGCCGGAGATGCGCAAGGTTGCTGTTACTGGCGGCATAGGCAGTGGGAAGAGCATGGTTTGCCGCATGTTCCAAGTGCTGGGCATTCCGGTTTTCGAGGCCGATCGTGTGGCCAAACAATTGATGCTGGAGGATGCCGCTCTTCGCGGCGCCATCACCGAGCGCTTCGGCGCTTCTGTACTGGGGCCGCAAGGCCTGGATCGGCAAGCGCTAGCGGGTATGGTTTTCCAAGATCCCGCTGCACTTGCGGACCTGAATGCGTTGGTCCATCCCAAGGTGAGAAAGGCCTTCGCGGATTGGGCCGATGCTCAACAAGCGCCCTATGTGATCATGGAGGCCGCCATTCTTGCCGAAACCGGAGGACACACGGCTTTCGATCACGTTATCCTGGTCTCTGCTCCAAAGGAGATCCGCCTGGCCCGGGCAATGGCACGGGACGGAGTGGGAGAGGAGGCCGTACTTGCCCGAATGAGCAATCAAGCTTCGGATGTTGAACGTAACCGTATTGCGAACGATGTGGTCGTGAATGACGATGCCAACCTTGTCATTCCCCAAGTGCTGGCGATCCATAAGCGACTCCTGTCATGAGCACCAGTGAAGCTCCCATGCGTCCTGTGCTGGGCTCAACTCCGGCATTGGTCTTCGCAACGCTTAGTGTTCCCTTGGCATTCATGGGGCATCTGGTTTCCCTGTCGGCCGTGCTGGCCGCTTTGGCGATCATGCTGTCCCTGTTCGGTCGCTGGCTGAACGCTCGAAGACCCGGGAAGTACAGTAGTTCTTCGCTGACACGCCTCACGTGGTCCTTGCGGATCGGTTCGTTGGGCCTTTTGTTCAGCGTAGGGTTCTGGATATTGTGGGCCACAGGGACGTTACCACTCTTGCCCTGAAGCTTCGGCCGACCAATGTTCGAGCCTACTGGGCCTTTGTTCCCCGGTATCCTTTCGCAGGATGGGATAAGGTCAAGCCCTTAATGCTTGGGACCAATTGGTGGCACACCCCAGCACTTGTTCCATCCCGAAGGTGTCCATCAACTTGAACAATAGTCCCGCTGTCGCTTCCGCGTCCGCTGCCGCGCGGTGCTTTCCGCTCATGGGAATACCGAAATGGCGGCAGAGACTTGTGAGATTGTGGTGCGTGAGTTGTGGCAGGAAACGCTTGCTCACGCGCTCGGTGCAGAGCGTCTGCCGGTCGAAAACCAGGCCGGTACGTGCGAATTCGTGCTCCAAGGTGGTCATATCGTAACGCACATTATGCGCCACCACGATGCGGTCCTGGGTCAGTGTTTCCAAAGTGCGCACCACCATGGGGAAGGTTGGTGCGGTACCGATCATCTCCGAACTGATACCTGTCAAGCGCTTGATGAAGGGTGGTATGCTAGTTCGTGGATCCAATAGGGTTTCCCAGCGAACGCGTTCCTCGCGCGCATCGAATGCCAATACGGCGACCTCCATTACGCGCCCTACGGTGGGGTCGCCGCTGGTGGTCTCTACATCAAGGATGGCGAACTTGGGCGCTTTCATGGAAGGGACTTCCTACGTGTTCCACTCGACCAAAGTTGCTGCATTATGCCGGAAAGGTATCTTGCTCGTCGAATGCCATGAGTGACCATTCGCGAGATACCATGGACGCCCAGCTGCACATGCACCAGCGTGGCATGGTGATCCTTCGCTTCAAGGGAGCTGTACGCAGCGATCAGTGCATGATGCACGGGACCACCAATGCCCGCGTCGCACCTTGCTCGGGCCGTGGATTACCGGAGCTCTGCATTATTCCATGCGGCCAGGACTTCCAAATCGAGGTGCCGATCACGGATAATTCCCTTTCGTTGGTGCAGCATACCTTGGCCGAGGCCGTGGTCGCCAGGGGATATTCGTTCACGTTCGCCGAACTCCACTATCGCAACGTTCCACAGCCTTTTCCTGCGGGCGTCTTCCGTATGGAGGAGGAAGCAGGGGAGTATTCATTGGCATAAAAAGCACAAGCACAATGAGGTGCGTCTATCACTTTTTCTTCCATACGGTTGCCGGCTGGCGCATCGTGAGCGATCTGCCCATGGACCTTGATCGCTACATCGTGGTCGTAGCGCCGCACACCAGCAACTGGGATTTCTTCCTCGGCATCAGTTGCCGTAGCCTGATACCCATGGGCGACGTGAAGTACCTGGCCAAGGAATCCTTGTTCAAGCCGCCCTTGGGTTGGTTCTTCCGTTACATGGGCGGCTATCCTGTGGTGCGTAGCAAGAACATGAACCAAGTGGACACGGTCGTGGCCATGTTCGATCGTGGCGAGATCCACAAGACGACCATAACCCCCGAAGGCACCCGCAAGTACCAGCCCAATTGGAAGACCGGCTTCCACTACATCTCGCGAAAAGCCAAGGTGCCCATCGTGCTTTGCGCCTTCGACTATCCCAACAAACAAGTTGTGGTATCAGGCCCTTTTCCACTTACCGATGATCTGGAAGGTGATATAGCACGCATCAAGGAATGGTGCAGGCCCTACCGAGGGCGCAATCCCGAAGATGGCATCCGCTACTGATCGGCACGAACTTCGATATGCGCCGCATCATGCAGAAAGGACTTCGCACAGCATTCCTCACCCTTGCAGGCATCGCCTTGCTGGGCAATATCCATGCACAGCAAGTGCAATTCCCGAGTTTGTCCGGTGAGACCGCCGAAGGCAAGACCATCGTGCTACCCAACAGCAAGGGTGCCAAGTGGACCTTGGTGGGCATTGCCTATAGCCAAAAGGCCTCGCCGGTGTTGGAAGAATGGTACGAACCGGCCTACCTGCGTTTCGTGGCCAAGCATGGTCTTTTTGCCGGGGAGTACGATGTGGATGTGTACTTCGTACCGCTCTTCGTAGGGGTGAACAAAGCCGCCTATGAGCCCAGTATGAAGAAATTCCGCAAGAGCGCTTCACCGGAAGTACTGGACCTGGTGATCTTCTCCAAAGAAGAACTCGATCCGCTGAAGGATGCGCTGGATATGTCCGAGAAGGATACGCCCTACTTCTTCCTGATCGATGCTTCGGGCAAGGTCGTACACCGGACCCAAGGAGCATTCACGGACGAAAAGCTGGAAGCCATCGAGGACCTGCTGATGGACTGACCGCACGACACCTACTTTTGCACACCTTTCAACACTAACATGCGCATGCTATTCACACTTCCTTTTTCCGCTGTATTGGGCCTTGCACTCGCTTCCTGCGGTGCTGGTTCAGGAAATGAGCCAAGCTCATCACCCGCCAATACCGCCAACATTGCCGAACAAAACACCAATAAACCTGTGGAGAACACCAACGACGGACTGTACGCCAACATCACCACCACCAAAGGGGTGATCACCATCAAGCTCGAGTACGAAAAAGCCCCCATGACAGTGGCCAACTTCGTAGGCCTTGCCGAAGGAACTGTGAAGAACACATCGAAACCAGTGGGAACGCCTTATTACGATGGCATCACGTTCCACAGGGTCATTGCCGATTTCATGGTCCAGGGCGGTGACCCCACTGGCTCGGGTATGGGTGGTCCAGGCTATGCTTTCGCCGATGAGATCCATCCTGAGTTGACGCACTCCCGTCCGGGAGCCTTGAGCATGGCCAACTCCGGCCCAGCCACCAATGGCAGTCAGTTCTTCATCACACACAAGGAGACCGGCTGGCTTGACGGACGGCACGCAGTGTTCGGTTATGTTACCGAAGGACAGGATGTGGTGGATGCGATCCAGCAAGGAGACAAGATGATCACGGTTCGCATAGAGCGCGTGGGTAAGGCGGCCACGGCTTGGGATGCTGGCAAGGTGCTCGCCGAGAACGCTGCGAAGTTCCGGGCCAAGTAGTCCGCGGATCGATACTGTTGGAATGAAAAAGGGGAGGCCTGTCGGTCTCCCCTTTTTCATGCGTTCCCTGTTCAGTTCCGCGGTGCTGGGCTTCTGCTGCGGCCACCACCTCCGCCACCGCCTGGGCGCCCTCGCCCGCCTCCGCCTCCAGGTCTGCCTCGGCCACCGCCTCGCTCTTCCTGAACACGGGCCTTGGGATCGTAGCGTGGGCCCTGGCCGATCTGCTCAGGCATGGGCATCTTCTTGATCTCGTAGCCGATCAGCGATTCGATGCGGCCGAATTCACGCATCTGTTTTTCGTTCACGAAGGTTATCGCCTGACCCTTGCGCGAAGCACGCGCTGTGCGTCCTACCCGGTGTACATAATCCTCCGGATCACGTGGCACATCGTAGTTGATCACTAGGTCGATGTCATCGATGTCGATGCCCCGGCTCACGACATCGGTAGCCACCAGGATCCGCAGCTTGCGGTTGCGGAAGTCGAGCATTACCTGCTCTCGCTCGGTCTGCTCCAGGTCGCTATGCATGCCGCTGGCATTGAAGCCTTGCTTCTGCAAGTGCCGAGTAAGGTTCCGCACTTCCACCTTGCGTCCGGCGAAGATCACGATGCTGGTGCCAGGGTTGGTGTTCAGGATGTGCTCCAGGATACGGCCCTTCTGCATGTCGAAGATCACGTAGGCTTGTTGGTCAACGCCTTCAGCTGGTTTGCTCAAAGCGATGCTTATCTCGTCCGGCTCGTTCAGGATGGCCTTGGCGAGTTCGCGGATGGGTGGCGCCATGGTGGCGCTGAACATCAATGTCTGGCGGTCCTTGGGTAGGAATCCGATGATCTTCTTGATATCGTCCACGAAACCCATGTCCATCATTCGGTCGGCTTCATCGAGAACGAGGAACTCCAGGCCATCCAACTGTACATAGCCAAGGTTCAGGTGACTAATGAGCTTGCCGGGAGTGGCGACCACCACCTCCACACCGCTGGT
>JBBEDG010000185.1:0-13239 GCA_040881405.1 Flavobacteriales bacterium
CCTGGGATGCACATGCTCACAGCGGTGCAAGGCGATGTACGCCGCACGGTCCGGGTGATGGCCACGGAGGGCAATGGTGGTGCGAACTTGTTGTACATAGGAGGGTCTGAACGCGCCATGCCGAAGTCCGATCGCGTACTCTTCACATGGACCTCTGGTGATGAACTGCGTTATATCGGTTACGCTACGAGCGGTGGAGTGTTGCATAGCGCCGCGATAGATGAGGTGCCGGTGACGTCGGCTACGCGCACCTTCGTGATGGTGGCCGGGGCTACTTGTCCGGACGCGCCTACGATCACGGACATCGACGGCAACGTGTATTCCACCGTGCAGATCGGTTCGCAATGCTGGATGGCCGGGAACCTCCGCGCCTCGCAGGACCGGGATGGCAACCCAATTCCGAGTGTGACCGACAATATCGCGTGGTCACAATTGAGCACGGCAGCATGGGGCAACTACGGGAACGACCCGGCCAATGACGCCATCTACGGCAAGCTGTACAACTGGTATGCAGCGGCCAACCCGGCACTCTGCCCACAGGGCTGGCATGTTTCCACGGAAGCCGAATGGCAGCAGCTGGAATTGTTCCTTGGCATGCCTGCGGCGGAGGTGAACACTATTGGCGTGCGCGGTGTGGCAGAGGGTGTGGGTGGCTTGCTGAAGGCCACCCAGTTATGGAATGCCGTCAATGCCGGGGCCACCAACGGGACAGGTTTCACTGGTTTGCCAGGAGGATATCGTTTTTCCTCAACGGGTAGCTTCGATGGCTTGGGCACCAGCGGCACTTGGTGGACCGCAACGGAGAGCGGACCTCAGAATGCATTCAGCCGCGCGCTATTCTTCTCCAGTACCGGGGTGGATAGGGTCAACAGCTCCAAGAGACCTGGTTTCTGTGTGCGGTGTGTTAGGGATTGAATGATATAGTGGTGGCACAACGACAAAGGCTCCCATTCGGAGCCTTTGTCGTTGTAGCCTTTAGTGGTCAAACGTCAGCCTTCGCCTTCTTGCCTTTACCGTTCTTCTCCTTCTCCGCAATAGGCTTCCGCACAACCACCTTGCCGTCGAAGACATCGATCACCTGCTCAACACCCTGTTCCAACGTGCCCGCGATGATCTGACGGCTCAGCTCGTTCAATAGCTCTTTCTGGATAAGGCGCTTGATGGGCCTGGCACCAAATTGCGGATCGAATCCGGTTGAGCTGATGTGTTCGAGTAGCTCTTCGCTGGGGATCAGCAGGTAGCCTTTCTCTTCGAGCTTCGCGAGCAACTGGTGCAGCTGCAGCTTCACGATCTCACGCACATCGGCCTGGCTCAGCGGACGGAACATGATCAACTCGTCCACGCGATTGAGGAACTCGGGGCGCACGGTCTTGCGGAGTAGCTCCATCACTTCGCGCTGGGTCTTCTCGATCACCTCCTCGGCGTTGTTGTCCTTGATGTGTTCGAAGTTCTCCTGGATGATGTGCGAGCCGATGTTGCTCGTCATGATCACGATGGTGTTCTTGAAGTTCACCACGCGGCCCTTGTTGTCGGTGAGGCGGCCATCGTCCAGCACTTGCAGCAGGATGTTCCACACGTCGGGGTGGGCTTTCTCGATCTCGTCCAGCAGTACCACGCTGTACGGTTTGCGGCGCACGGCTTCGGTGAGCTGGCCGCCTTCATCGTAGCCCACGTAGCCGGGAGGCGCGCCCACGAGCCTTGAAACGCTGTGGCGCTCCTGGTATTCGCTCATGTCGATGCGCGTCATGGCGTGCTCGTCGTTGAAGAGGATCTCGCTGAGTGCTTTCGCCAACTCGGTCTTACCGACACCGGTGGTGCCCAGGAAGATGAAGGAACCGATGGGGCGTTTCTCATCACCCATACCCGCGCGGTTGCGGCGCACGGCGTCGGCTACGGCATGCACGGCTTCGTCCTGACCGATCACGCGCTTGTGTAGTTCGTCCTCCAGCTTCAGGAGTTTTACGCGCTCGGCTTCGAGCATGCGCGTCACGGGCACGCCGGTCCAGCGGCTCACCACGGCAGCGATCTCCTCCACGTCCACTTCCTCCTTGATCATCTTGCTGTCGGCCTGCATCAGGAGCAGTTCGTCCTTCGCGGCAAGCAATTGTTTCTCGGTCTCCTGGATGCGGCCGTAGCGGATCTCGGCCACTTTGCCAAAGTCACCTTCGCGCTCGTACTGCGCGGCCTGGTGCTTCAGGTCCTCGATCTGGTCCTTGGCGCTGTTGATGCGTTCCACCAGAGCGCGCTCGCTCTCCCAGCGGGCCTTGAAGCCGTCGCGCTGACCGCTCAGTTCCGCGATCTCCTTGTTCAACTCGGCGAGCTTGGCCTCGTCGTTCTCGCGCTTTATGGCCTCACGCTCGATCTCCAACTGCATGATGCGGCGGTCGATCTCATCGAGCTCCTCGGGCTTGGAGTTGATCTCCATACGCAGCTTGCTGGCGGCCTCATCGATCAGGTCGATGGCCTTGTCCGGCAGGAAGCGGTCGGCGATATAGCGCGTGCTCAGTTCCACGGCTGCGATGATCGCGGCATCCTTGATCAGCACCTTGTGGTGGCTTTCGTACTTCTCCTTGAGTCCGCGCAGGATGGAGATGGCATCCTCGCGGTTCGGCTCGTCCACCATCACTTTCTGGAAGCGGCGCTCCAAGGCCTTGTCCTTCTCGAAGTACTTCTGGTACTCGTTGAGCGTGGTTGCACCGATCGCGCGGAGTTCACCGCGGGCGAGCGCTGGCTTCAGGATGTTCGCTGCGTCCATGGCACCATCGCCACCGCCAGCACCAACAAGCGTGTGGATCTCGTCGATGAAGAGAACGATGCTGCCTTCAGCGCTGATCACTTCCTTCACCACAGCCTTCAAGCGCTCCTCGAATTCACCCTTGTACTTCGCACCCGCGATCAGTGCGGCGATGTCCAAGCTGAAGACTTGCTTGCCTTTGAGGTCCTCAGGGATGTCGCCGCTGACTATGCGTTGCGCGATGCCCTCCGCGATCGCGGTCTTACCCACGCCGGGCTCACCGATCAGGATCGGGTTGTTCTTGGTGCGGCGGCTGAGGATCTGCAGCACACGGCGGATCTCGTCGTCGCGACCGATGACCGGATCGAGCTTATTGTCCTTGGCGAGCTGGTTGAGGTTCTTCGCGTACTTGTTCAGCGCGTTGTAGGTCTCCTCCTGGCTCTGACTGGTCACCTTCGCGCCCTTGCGCAACTCCTTGATGGCCGCGATCAGGTCCTTCTTGGTGACGCCGTTGTCCTTCAACAATTGACCAATGGTGTCGCCGCTGTCCAGAATGCCGATGAGCATGTGCTCCACGCTGGCGTATTCATCGCCGAATTCCTTGAGCGCAGCGAGGGCCTTTGTCAATGCATCGCTGCTGTGGCGTGAAAGGCTGATGGAACCACCGCTCACTTTCGGATAGCCCTGCACGATGCGGTCGAGCGCTTGCGTCATGCTCGGTACGTTCACGTTGAGCTTCTTCAGCAGGAAGGGTGTGACGTCGGGATCCACTTCCAAGATGCCCTTGAGCAGGTGGCCGTTCTCGAGCATCTGCTGGCCGTATCCGCTGGCGATGGTCTGCGCCTGCTGGATGGCTTGCTGTGAGCGGATGGTGAATTTGTTCAGGTCCATAATTTTCGGAGTGTTGGCGTTATCGGTCACCGCGAACGAAGTGAAGCGGGCTTGTCGGCTTTTGTCAGGAAGGCATCTAGCTTTTCGTTCCTAGGTTCTTAGGAGTATTAGATGATCGCTGTTCGGCGGTCGAACCACGAACATCGATCAACGATGCTCGCCACGCCCCTCAAGCCCCACACCGTGAAGCTACAACGGTAGAACTGGCAGTTCCTGATGATGGTCAATGCCAGAAAGTCCAGGAGGGTCAAGTGTTTCCGGACGAAATGGCGCTTGGTTCAGGAAGTGACGGTGCCGGACGTTGGAATATGTGGACTGTCTTCCACGGATCGGGGAAGAAAGTTCCACCTGGGACAGATCATCGACCGGGCCTGCATGTATGTATCCTATCGTGTGGCAGAGGAATTCATGTAGGTCGAAGGATCCGGTGCCGATCTTGAACAGGTATCGGTATGGCACAAGACGAACACTATAACGAACCTGGCTCGATGCCAAAGCCACTCCGCGATAGGCAGGGCACGGACATGCCGGCAACCCGTGGGATGATCATCGCGATCATCGCGGTAGCGGCTATCGGCTTACTCGCTTTGGCGCTCTCGCTCTGGTTCTGACCAGAACCGTACGCTACGCTTCTGTTGACGCGCGCAATTTCGGATGGGTCCGAAACTGAGGGTGCTTAGAAACGGTAGCTGGCTCCTACGCTGGGTAGAAGCGGCAGTTGGTCCACGCGCTCGAAACGCACTCGATCGAAGTAGAAGATGTTCTGCCGATCGTAGGCGTTGGTAAGGCTGAAGTCCAGCTCGATCACTTTGTGCTCATCCAACTTCCATTCCTTGGTCACTCCCACGTCCATCCGGTGGTAGGTGGGCAGGCGTCCTTGGTTCAGCGGGCCGAAAATGGTCGCCAGGTCGGCATTGCTGGTGATGACATCCGTGTTGATATCGCCGTTGAACGGCACCGAACCATAGAATCCTTGTGTCTGTGTGAATGGGAATCCGGAGCCGAAGTTCCAGCGCACATTCGCCTTCCAGGAATCGAATTTGCCGAAGGTGTGGCTCACCAGGAAGTTCATGTTGTGGCGACGATCCCAGATCGGATTGTACTCCTGCACACCATCGAAGCGATCCACGAAGGTGTAACTGTAAACGGCCCAAATGAAGGTCTTGCCTTTTTCGTACTTCAGTTGCAGGTCGGCACCATAGGCTTTGCCGGTCTCAACGATGAAGTCCTTCTTCAGTTCGTCCGGCTTGTCCGCGAACTCCGGGGTGTCCTCGAATATCTTGTTGCGGTTCAGGTTGGTCACCTGGCGGAAGTCCTTGAAGTACACCTCGAAGTTAGCTGTAAGGTCGTTGGTAAGGTCGTACTCCACCCCGCGACGTAGTGGTTGGCGCGTTGCAAGGGGTCCTTGATATCGCGCACTGTTCCGTTGGCAGTGGTAAGGGTACTGGGCAGGTCGTCCGGACTGGATAGGAAGCCATAGAACAGGTTGACAACATCGCGGTCGGTGTTGGTGGCCACCAAGTTCTGGCTGTATCGACCGGCTGCAGCTTTGAAGCGCAGGTCTTCAGTGATATTCCACTTTATACCCAAGCGAGGTTCCACATTGGCAACCGATAGCGAGGCATAATAATGCAGGCGGATCCCTGGGTCGATGATCAGGTTGCCCAGCTTTTTCTTGTAGTTGAAGTAACCCGCGATCTCGGTCGTGTTCTGCTCCTGTTGGAACTCTCTTCCCAGCGCATTGAAGAACTGGAAATTCGTTCGGAATCCAAGCACCTCAACGCCATAACGGGCTTCGTCCTCACCATTGAAGAGTTTGAAGTTCAGGCCACCATTGAAGCCTGCGATCTCGCTCCGGCGGGGTTCAAGGTCGGCTTCTTGGAGTTCGATGGTGTAGTTGCTCACGCTGAACACCCCATCGATGAGCACGGCCGATCCACTCGGTACCAGCACGAAATTGGTGCCCGCTCCCCAGTTGTTCCAGCTCAGGTCGCTCACGCCTTGGTAATTCACCCCATCGCTGAAGTTGAATCCGAACAGGTTGAATTTGCTGCCCGTGGCACCGTTGAAGGAGACCTTTCCGTAAAGATCCGTGAACTGGAATGGCAGGCCAGCACTATCCACATAGGAATAGAGCAGCTTGCTGCTTTCGTCGAGGTAGCTGTGGCGGGCGTTCAACAGAAAGGAGGATGATCCGGAACCCGGCTCGGTCTGTCGCTTGATAGGGCCTTCCAACATGGTCTTGGCCGCGAACGTACTGGCAGCCACCTTGCCGCTAAAGCGCGTCTTGTTCCCATCGCGGGTGGTGATGTCCATCACGCTGCTAACTCGGCCACCATGCTCGGCATTGAATCCAGCCGTGTAGATGTCAGCGTTGCGGATGATGTCGTTGTCGAACACGCTGAACAGGCCGATGCTGTGGAACGGGTTGTAAAGCACCATGCCGTCCAGCATCATCTTGTTCATGATCGGCGAACCACCGCGCACGTAAAGCTGTCCGCCTTGGTCACCGGTGAATATCACCCCGGGTACAACCTGCAGGTATTGCGCAAGGTCGGCTTCGCCACCTATGGCCGGCATACGCTCGATCTGGCGGGGAGTAAGCTTGGTAACACCCATGCCCACTTGGCTTTGAGCCTCTTGCTTGTCGCCACGTACCTCGAATTCGCGCATCTCGATGGCGCTCTTTTGGATGAAGAGCTTCTCAGTGATGATCTGGTCACGGGCAACGGTCACCTGCTTGAACAGCGTGTCGTAGCCCAGGTAGGTGACCATCAATGTATAAGTGCCCGGTGTGACCTTACTGATGGAGTAGTAGCCGTTCACATCCGTGGCAGCACCTGTGGTGGTGCCCTTCAGGATCACGTTGGTGAAGATGATGGGCTCACCATTGCCTTTGTCGTACACGAAGCCGCGTATGGTGCCGGTTTGTGCGAAGCTTACGCCAGCGAAGAAGATGGCGAGGCAAAGGAGAAGGGTTTTCGATACGGTGCGGACCATGGGATAGGGAGTTCCTTGCAAGGGGCCGCTAAAGTAGGGTAACGCTATGGAGCATTGAAGCACCGATGGATGAACGGCAGCTACCGACACTCGATCGACCGGGCACGATGTTCCGCATGCTTGGAACGCTGATGCATCCATCGTCCCTGATCGGTCCAACTCTTTTGAGCTGTATTGCGGGGGAACCAGGAGTCTACGACATCACTTTGGCGAGTAGTTCGCGCAGCAACTCACCATGGTCGCTTCCATCGCCGCCCAAGCCCTTGCTTCGTAGGTCGCATTGCCGCAAGTGGCGCTGCACTTCCACCACCTTGTTAAGGCTGTAGTTGCGTGCCTGGGCTTGGTAGTCCTTCACAAAGAAGGGAGGGACCTTGAGGGCCGAGGCCAGCTCTTGAGGTGATCTGCCTCCCATGGTGTGCGCAATGGCCAGCTTGGTGAAATAGGTGTTCAGGAAACCCAGAGTGAGGACAAGGGGGTGGTCCTTGGGTGTGGACGCGAAGTACTGCGCGATACGCATGGCACGCTCGGTATTACGCATGCCCACTGAGTTCTGAAGCTCGAATATGTTGTAGTCCTTGCTGATCCCCACAAAGCGCTGGATAGCATCGCTTGTGATCGTGCCACCCTCTTCTGTGACAAGGCAAAGCTTCTCCACCTCTTTCACAGCCTTCGCCAGATCGCTACCCAAGTGCGCTGCAAGCAGTTGTGCTTCGGCCTGTCCCAATTTCCGCTTCTGCTTGCGGGCCAGGTTCACAAGCAGCTCGGGCAATTTTTCCTCCTTCACCTTGTCGCTCAGGTACACCGTACCGCCTCCCTTCTGGATGCTCTTCAGAATGCTCTTGCGGCCGTCCACCTTCTTGTGCTTGTAGCACAGTACCAGCACGGTGGTAGGGGTGGGCTTCAACAGGTAGGCCTCAAGCTTCTCCACCTCATCTATCCGCCAGCTCTGTAGCTCGCGCACTATCACCAGCTGGCGATCGGCCATCATGGGGTAGCGCAGGCAGGTGTCCTTCACCAGGTCGGGGTTGGCGTCGCGTCCGTAGATCACGGTCTGGTTGAAATCGCGCTCATGTTCCTGCAAGGCGAGTTCCTCGATCCTGTCGCTGATCAGGTCTATGAAGAAGGTTTCTTCGCCGTGCAGCATGTAGACCGGGCGGAATGTTCCCGCATCCAGCTCGCTGGTTATCTTCTTCAGCTCTGCCAGGTTGCTCATTCGAAACGCAGGTGCTTTACGGAATGCCCCTTGTTGATGATCTCGCGCAGGGACTCGATACCCAAACGGACATGGGTCTCCACGAAGTTGGATGTCACCTTGGCGTCGCTTGCACTGGTCTTCACCCCATCGGGTACCATGGGCTGGTCGCTTACAAGCAGCAATGCACCAGTGGGAATGCTATTGGCGAACCCGGTCATGAACAGGGTGGCCGTCTCCATGTCTATTGCCATGCAGCGCAACACACGCAATTGCTTCTTGAAAGCATCATCGTGCTCCCATACCCTGCGGTTGGTGGTGTACACAGTGCCGCTCCAGTAGTCCAGTTCCCGGTCACGGATCACGTGGCTTACCGCGCGGTGTATCATGAAGCTGGGCAGTGCTGGGACCTCGGGCGGGAAATAGTCGTTGCTGGTTCCTTCTCCACGAATGGCCGCGATGGGCAGCACGAGGTCGCCCAATTTGTTCTTGCGCTTTAGCCCACCACATTTACCCAGGAACAACACGGCCTTGGGTTCTATGGCGCTCAATAGGTCCATCATGGTGGCGGCGTTGGCGCTACCCATACCGAAGTTGATCATCACCATGTCCTCCGAAACAGCCACTGTCATGGCCTTGTCGCGCACCGGAACCACGGCCCCGGTCTGCTTGCAGAAGATATCCAGGTAATTGTCGAAGTTGGTGAGCAGCACATGCGGCTTGAAGTCTTCAAGGGCCAAACCGGTGTACCGGGGAAGCCAGTTGCGGACGATATCCTCTTTGGTGCGCACTTTTGTGGGGATTATGGGAACAGGAATGCCGGCATTGGCTTTACCGGACCATGGCGTCAAAACTAAGCACGACGCGGATGGCCCACGGGTATTCGATCCCATTCGAAGGCGATGGCTGGCGCTGTTGCCGGAGGAATGGGTGCGTCAGCATTTCATCAACCACTTGGTGCACGATCTTGGCTATCCCGCGTCGCTGATATCCGTGGAGCGCTCGCTCGTGTTGAACAAGCTTGCCAAACGGGCAGACATACTGGTCCACAATGAGCAGGGTAAGCCCCTCTTGTTGGTCGAGTGCAAGGCTCCGGGGGTGCGGATAACTCAACGAACGTTCGAGCAGGCCGCGCGTTATAACAGCGTATTCAAGGTGGACTGGCTCATGATAACCAACGGGATCTCCCACTACTGTTGTGTTGTGGACCATGCCACCGCGAGCACTTCGTTCATGGACCACCTCCCTGCTTTCAAGGAACTCATCGGCAACCAGTAGTACTTTTGAACAATGCGTACACCCCGTATCCTTCTGTTGATAGCAGCGCTCATGCTTTCAGGAGCAATGAATGCCCAGCAACGCGAAAAGATGGACTTCATGCTGAAGGCCTATCTCGAGTGGGACCATGCCCCAGGTGCTGAAGTGGACCTCTACATCCACGGACCTGCTGATGAAGTGGGTGATGCTGTGCGCGCCGAGGGCGGTCGGGTTAAGATGGCCATGGAAAAGCTGGTAAGCGTGCGTATTCCCATCGATCGTGTTCGTGCCTTGGCCGCATACCCGGCTGTTGGGTACTTCGAGTTCAGTTTCCACGAAGGAGCAGCATTGAACGATTCCATGCGCGTAAAAAGTCGCATCAACGAGATCCATCAAGGGCTTGCCCCACTTCCCGAGGGCTACGATGGGGAGGGTGTGATCATCGGCGTTATCGATTCCGGCATGGATTGGCAGCACCCCGATTTCTTGGATGAGGAGGGTCGTACCCGCGTGCTGAAGTACTGGGACCAGACCCTACCGGTGAACGGTCAAACCCCTCAGCCCTACGGCTACGGGCAGGTATGGGACAGTACTCTGATAAATGCCGGGTTGATGACCTCGGTGGATCAGCCGCAATACTACGGGCACGGCTCCACAGTGACCGGCACTGTGGCGGGTAATGGTCTAACCAACGGTCGGCATATGGGTGTAGCTCCCAAGGCGGATATGATCATCGTATCCTCTCGTTTCTCTGGCAATTTCCGAGCTTCGGTGGCCGATGCCGTCAAGTACATCTTCGACGAGGCCGAAGCGCTGGGCCGACCTGCGGTCATCAATGCCAGCCTCGGTACCTACCTCGGTTCGCATGATGGTAAGGATGCCTCCGCCCTGTTCATAGACCAACTCCTGGAAGAGCGCGGTGGCCGTGTCATGGTCTGCGCCGCTGGCAACAGCAACAATTTCCCCCCTTACCACTTGCGCACCGAGGTGGGTCAGGACACTTCCTTCACATGGTTTCTGCGTAACGGTAGTAGCGCATTCGGCTATCCTGCCGCATTCCTCGAGGTATGGGCCGATGTGGCCGATCTCCAGAATGTGCAGTACGCCGTTGGTGCGGACCGCAATAATCCGGTCATCTACCGCGGAAGAACACCCTTCCATAACATCGCGGAGAATCTGGGCACTGTTATTACCGATACCCTGATCTCTTTCAGCGGGAACCGATTGGGTATTGTGCAATACTTCGCCGCCCAGCGGGGCGATCAGTATCAATTGCAGGTCATGATACCCCAACCGGACTCGACCAACGCGCGTTACCGCTTCATAACCACTGGCAATGGGGCCTTCGACGCTTGGGGCTCCACGCAGTTCGGTCTTTCGAGCATGTTGACCAACATACCCACGGTAGAGGCTTTTCCGGCCATCGCAAACTATGTTCTGCCCGACAATGAGCAGCATATGGTCGATTCCTGGGCTTGTTCACCCAAGGTGCTTACCGTGGCGAACTACTTCAATGAGGTGAGCTACGTGAATTCCCTTGGCGATCAAGTGAGTGTTGTTGGTACCGAAGGGGACATCGTGACCACCTCCAGCAAAGGGCCCGCCCGCAATGGCTTGCTGAAGCCGGATGTAGCGGCCACAGGTGATGTCACCTTCAGTGCTGCTCCCCTCAGTTGGATCGCCCAGCTGGTGAGTTCCAACGACCCGCGATTGGCCGAAGGAGGTATGCATTTGCGCAACGGCGGCACCTCCATGGCGTCGCCTGTGGTGGCCGGTGCGGCGGCGCTCTATCTGCAACGTTGCCCCAACGCCAGCTACAGCGAGGTAATCGCTGCCATAAAGGGCACAGCACGCACCGATGCCTTCACCGGTGCTGAACCCAACAGCCGATGGGGCTTCGGTAAGTTGGACGGGTTTGCTGCCGTTGTGAACAGCACCCGTGCGTCCCTCAGCGGTCCGGAAGGATATTGCGTGGGTGGAACAGCCATGGTCGAAGGTCCTTCTGGAATGGATTCCTACATCTGGAGCACCGGTTCCACGGAAAGCAGTATTCCGATCGCGGACGAGGAGCCGTTCAGTTTGGTGGTGATGACACCAGCGGGCTGCACTGCTTGGAGCGACACGGTACAACTCAGCGAATGGGCACTGCCTGCCCAGCCAGTGGTAACGGTCGATAATGCTGTGCTTAGCAGTACGGAAGCTGTGTCCTACCAGTGGTTCTTCAACGGCAACCCTGTGGCGGGTGCAACAGAGCAGGAGCTGGAGGCTTTTACATCCGGTGACTACTTCGTGCTGGTCGCTGATGCGAACGGATGCACCGCGACCAGCACACCAGTGCAGGTCATCATCACTGGCCTGGAAGGCTTATCGGCTGATGTTTTCGCAGTATGGCCCTCACCCACCAGCGCTGAGCTCATGGTGCGTTTGCCTTCATTGGATGCCGCCAGTGTGAGGATCTCGGTGCTGGACGCCTCGGGGCGCGAAGTGTTGTCACGCAGGGCTGCGCCCGGTACGGTGTGCGTGATAGGTGTGCAGGACCTGGCCCCCGGCAGCTACGTACTGCGCATGGATGATGGTTCCGCATTACGCAGTGCACGATTCGTGAAACAGCAATAGCGGGAAAGCTCTGCCTCCTACTCGCCGTCCTCGGTGTTGATGTCCTCCAAGGGCAGGTAATAACTGTCCAACTGCATACGGAGGGTGTGGAAACGTACGACGCCGATCAGCGCAAATACCACCGAAAGGCCGAGGGAAACGAAGCCCACCCACTTGAGGTCGCCGTGTCCTTCGAGTTGGATCAACGCAAGTCCGCCGATAACCAGGTACAAGGCCGAGCGTATGTAGGCCATGAAGGTGCGCTCATTGGCCAGGCGTGTGCGTTCCAAAGCAAGGTGGTCCCGGAGGATGAGCCGGTCCCGGTGGCTGAAAGGCTTGCGAAGCCGAAGCAGTTCCCGAATATGTTCCGAGCGTGGTAACATGAGTGCAAGGTATTGCTGTGCTCAAGGAAGACCAATGTGTAACAAGGCATCGCCTTGATTCACTACCGGGGTCGTGTTCACGCAGAGTATATGCCCTGGGAATGGTGCGCGTACCTGTTTCACCAATTCGCCATAAGGGTCGGCGATCAGGCCCAGGACCATACCCTCCTCCACCTTGGAGCCATTCTCCACCACCGCCTGGAACAGTCCTGCCATAGGCGCCCTTACCCATTTCGAGTTGCTCAACATGGATGCGCCTCGGGCCTTGTCGGAGGGTCCTTTCCAAAGCCCGAGGTGCTCCATTACACGGCCTACACCGCGGAATGCTACTCGTATGGCATCCTCGTCCATGCTACGCGCCATACCCCCTTCGAAAAGCACATAACTCTTGCCTATCCCGTTCAGGTAGGAACGGATGGACTTTTCGCGGATGCTCGCCTTCAAGAGCAAGGGCGGGTCGAACACCTCCGCCAGCGCACGTGAGGCCTCATCGCCTTCTGTGTAACGCAGGTGTGGATGGTTGTATCGTTGTTCGGCGCCGCTGTGCAGATCGATCACCACATCAACGGCCGGTAGAACTTCAGTGACCAGTGCATGTGCCAATCTGCTGGCCAGCGATCCGTTGGGCGATCCAGGGAAGAATCGGTTCAGGTCGCGACCATCGGGCAATTCACGCTTCATGGCAAGAAATCCAAAAACATTCAGCACCGGAATAGCCACCAACGTTCCACGTTCCAAGGGACGTTCGTTCAATTCCTTCAGGATCCTGCGCACGGTATCGATACCGTTTATCTCATCGCCATGAACACCGGCAAGCAGCAGGAGCACTGGGCCATCCTCTTTTCCCCGCTGCACCACTACCGGGATCTCCACACTGGTACGGGTGTACAGGCGCGCCACCTGCAGGTCCAGCACATGGCGCTCGCCCGGCTTAACACTGGTGCCCAGTATGTTCACCAATGTGCAGCTCTTGTGTGTGGTGTTCGTAATGCTGCTGCTCATGAAGCGCGAAAGTAGCTTGGACAAGGGCAACCGCTAACTTGCACGCATGTCCTTGGTACGCCGCACCATCGAGCGCTACGTGAAGCTTACC
Source organism: Flavobacteriales bacterium (assembly GCA_040881405.1). Classification (GTDB taxonomy): domain Bacteria; phylum Bacteroidota; class Bacteroidia; order Flavobacteriales_F; family PHOS-HE28; genus PHOS-HE28. The sequence goes on from JBBEDG010000185.1 coordinate 13,146, forward strand.
GATGCCGAATGGGATGAGGTGGCCCCTTGTTGGAAACGATACTCTTATGTAAAAGGGGACTTCATCTCGCAAGTCGGTCGTATAGAGACGCACG